>JAEESL010000017.1 GCA_016286345.1 Dehalococcoidales bacterium
AGCCGCGGAGTCTTTCTCCAAAGCTACGCTTGTTCCAGTTAGATTTTTTGCCGTAGTTTTTGCTTCCCCAGAGAAGTAAACCTACACCTGTTGCATGAGCTGGGTCTCTCAATACATCGGTGATGCCGGTGACGTGTAAAGGATAACCAATCCTGACAGGGAGTTTCAGGATGCTGCTGCTGAGCTGTTCGATTCCGGCAATGTTTGATGAACCGCCGGTGAGAACAAGTCCTGAAGGAATGATTGCCTTGTAATTTGAAGACGGGAGCTCAAGGATGATCATTCGGATAAGTTCCTCGACTCGGTCTCTCAGGATCTCGCAAAGTGTCTGATATGCTACACCCTGACTGTCTTCACTCATCTTGGCAATCTGATCTATGGCATTTTCGTCTTCGATGGGAACTACTGAGCCATATCTCTTTTTCATTTCTTCGGCGACTTCCTGACCAAGTCCAAGACCGATCGCGATATCTCGGGTCATCTGGTAGCCTGCGACGGGCAGTACTGCGGTGTGGAAGATTGAACCATCACGGAAGATACAGACATCAGTTGTTCCGCCGCCGATATCTGCGATTGCAACACCGGCCTGTCTTTCTTCTTCAGTCAGAACAGCTTCCGATGATGCCAAAGGTTCAAGGACCATATCGTCGATATTCAACCCGATTCCGTGGATACACTGTGCGAGATTGTTGATGGAATTGGATGCAGCTGTGATGATATGGGTTTCCACGTCCAGTCTCTCACCATGCATTCCGACCGGATCTTTAACTCCGGCCTGACCGTCAACTGAGTAGTTTCGCGGGATAACATGCAGCAGTTTTCTGTCACTGGAGAGATTTGAAACTCCGGTGGTGCTCATAACTCTTCTCAGATCATTGGGTTTTACGACCTTATCTCCGTTAGTGATGGCGACCACACCATGACTGTTATTAGAAACAACATGTCTGCCTGTCACACCGACATAGGCAGAAGTTATCTTCATGCTGCAGGCTTGTTCTGCTCGTCTTACGGATTCACGGATGGATTCTTTAGCGTCATTTATATCAACAACTAAGCCCTTGTGCATACCATAAGAAGGTGCAATTCCAACGCCTACTACTCGTACAGCCTTTGTTTCTTCATCGCACTCAGCAATGATGGTTGCGACTTTGGTCGTACCGACATCGATGGCTGTTACGATTCTATTATGATTCATTACTCCTCCTTTTATATTTATTCAGATCTGTATCTGAGCTAAACTTCTATGTTCTATTTTTATTGATCCTTTCGGCTACTCTGAGTTTTGCCGATCTGGATCTGGGATTATTCTTAATTTCTTCTTCACCCGGGACTACAACCTTGTGTGTAACAGGAATCAGCCTTGGGATGGTATTGCATGTGCAAACCGGTAATCCGGGCGGACATTTGCATGTAATCGAGGCATCTTTAATTGTAGTCTTTACAATGCGATCTTCAAGTGAATGATAACTCATTATTACAAGTCTTCCGTGTTCATCCAGCAGCTCGATCGCCTGCTGAAGCGCCGATTCCAGGTTATCCAATTCATTGTTGACGGCGATTCGGAGCGCCTGGAATGTCTTTGTGGCAGGGTGGATCTTTCCTCTTTTGGGGATCACTCCCAGGATAACATCGGCGAGCTCTGTCGTTGTCCTGATCGGTCGGCTTGAAACGATCGCCCGTGCTATCTTCCTGCTCTGAGTTTCTTCACCATATTTAAATATTAAGTCTGCTATTTCTTTTTCGGAGTAGGAATTGACTATATCAGCTGCCGTCAATCCTTCTTCCGTGTTAAAGCGCATATCAAGCGGAGCATCATACTGAAAGCTGAATCCCGCACCGTCTTCGGAAAGCTGCATGCTGGACAGTCCCAGATCGAAGAGTATTCCGTCAACAGGTTCAAATCCCAGCTTTTCTGCTTCTTCCTTAAGATTCACAAAATTGGTGTTTACGATACTGACATTATCACCGTATTCTGCGAGTCTTTTCTTTGCCTTGTTAAAATTCTTCCGGTCCGCATCAAATCCCAGAAGATGTACATTCTTTGCACTTTTCATGATGAGTGAGGAGTGTCCCGCTCCGCCGATGGTGCAGTCTATGTATCTTCCGTTGTCTTTGACTTTCAATGCATCGATGCATTCCTGAAGCATTACGGGAATATGTTCGTTTTCCACAGACTTCTCATTCATCTCTACTAAAATTGTACCAAGAAAAAAATATGTCTAGTCAATACTTTATAAGGTATGACAAAAATATTTTTTGCATTGTACGTACACAATATTTTGATTTTTATCATGGGTTTATAATGTTAGTTAAAAGGGGGTACGTTATGGCAAATACTTTTAAGCTGTCAGATTTTCAAAGTAACCCGTCTTCCGTCTTTGAGAATGTAACAAAGGAACATCCTGTATATGTATCCGATAATGAGGACAGTGATCTGAAATACGTCATTCTTACCGTTGAGGATTTTGAGGAATACGAACAGACTAAAACGATGTATCAGATCATGCAGGCGCTTAACGAAGATAGCGGGAATTAGATACAGTTTATCCTTGCTCTGGCGATCAGATGATTGTCGCTGTCTTTTATGATCAGATTGAAGGCTCTGAGATCCTGTTCCGATGAGCATTTCAGCATTGCTCCTGCTGTTGCCGGATGCTTGAACGTAAACCTGTAGTCTGTGATGGTTTCTGATTTTTCAAGTTCACTTAATACTCTGCTTGCAATAAGATTGCCTGGGACCACGGCATCCTTTCCCTTGTGTATTGGATTGCGGTCACCGATCCGGTCACACCATTCTCTTATCTCTGTTCTGCTCACTTTGAATGCAAAATCATTCATCTTTAAGCACCAGCACATCCTTTGATTCCGATGTTATTCTGTTTTTTATCTTGCATTTCCTTCTGACGGTGACGATCGTCCCCGAAGGAGATGTCCTTATTCCGGTGACGCATGAAATAACCGTGAGTTTTATGTCTCCCTGTGTCATCGGCCTGCGCACGACAGTCTCGGATGAAGCATGAAGTACCTTCTTACCTGTTTTAAGGAGTCCGTCCAGGATACATCCGATCCCCAGCCCCTGAATATCGGATAATTTCGGGGAAAAAAGATCATATTCGTTTCTGAATGATTTGTTTTTTAATCCTTCAAGCATTTCGTTGTATCAGATCCAGAGTCTCGAGGATCACTTTTCTGCTCTCATTGCGCTTGATTATCCTGTCAACATATCCTGCTTCTAACAGGTCCGGTAAAGTCGGAAGAGTATCTTCATATCTGTTGAGAAGCATATCTTTGCTGTCTGATATATCGTTCTTATAAATAATGTCGACAGCTGCATCGTTGAGCATTACTCCGATCTGTGCTTCATCCCAGGCAAAACAGTATCGTTGTCCCACTGTTTTTGCACCCATCACAATGTAAGCGCCACCGTATGCTTTCCTCAGGATAAGTGTAATGATAGGCACTGATGCTCCGGACAGGGCACTGAATAATCTTGCTCCGCGCAGAAGAAGTTTCCCGTGTTCCTGTTCCTTGCCGGGAAGGAAACCCGGGGTATCGACTATTGAAATAAAAGGTATGTTGAATGAGTTGAGTATTGCAATGAATCGTTCGGCCTTTTCCGCTGCTTCTGTATCTATTGCGCCTGCCAGATGATTCGGCTGGTCAGCAATGATTCCGCAGGTCCTGCCTTCAAATCGCGCAAAACCGCAAACGATACTTTTGGCGTAGTCTTTCTGTATCTCAAAGAATGAATCTTTATCTGAGATGTAATCGATGACAGCATGAACATCATACGGAAGCTTATTGTCATATGGAACGATATCATCACTTAGATCAACAATCTTTTTCATGACTGAAGATGTCTTTGTTTCTGAAATATATCCGAACAGCTGACGGACCATCTGGAAGCACTCAGGTTCGGTATCGGCAAGGAAGTGACAGATGCCGGTCGTACTGTTGTGGATATCTGCTCCGCCCAGTTCTTCGATGGAGATGTTCTCTCCCGTCAGTCTTTTTACAACACCGGGTCCGGTAACGAACATTTCAGAAATATCCTTGACCATGAATATGAAATCACATATGGTGGGACCGTAAGCAGAACCTCCTGCACATGGCCCGAGCACCAGAGCGATCTGGGGGACTTTGCCTTTCAGTTCCCGGTGTCCGTTCAGGATATCGGCCACACCGTATAATGCATGCACTCCGTCCTGAAGTCTGGCTCCTCCCGAATCGTAAACGGAAATCAGAGGGATTTTCATTTCAAGCGCAGCATTCATGATATCCCGGGCAATTCTGCCGATCTCCTTCGTAATGGAACCGCCTTTAACGCTGAAATCCTGAACGAAGAATGCAACTTTGTGTCCGCTGATCCCGGCAAAACCGGTTATTATCCCGTTGTTCTGCCGGCTGACATATGAAACGGAGCCTTCATCGAAAAGTAAATTAATTCGAGTATCTGCTGATAGTTTATTCATCGGTATTTAGTATATAGCAAAATTGGGTTATAATCCGTACTTGCAGTCCAGTTTTTCTGCAAGATTTTCTGAACAGGTTATAAATTATGATTTTATATTTTTCGGCTACCGGCAATTCCAAGTATGTTGCCAAAAGGATCGCAGATGCGACCGGTGAAAAGCTTATTTCGATCACTGATTGCATTAAAGAAAATATACATTCCTTTACCATTGAACCGGGAGAGATCATCGGAGTGGTATCTCCGGTTTATTTCTGGGAACTGCCCGAGATCGTCGGCAGATTCATCAACAGATGTGAATTCTTCAAAACTGAGGACCCATACTGTTTCTTTGTCGCAACATACGGACGCAATGCCGGTATTTCGGGAAGAAATATCAAAGCTGATTTCGCCGAAAGAAAAATAAAGCTTTCTGCCAGATTCGATGTGAAAATGGTCGATACGTATACTCCGGTCTATTACGTTAACGATGAAAAGGAAAACGATTCTATTAACCAAAAGGCAGAAAAGCAGATAGACAAGACCATCGAGCAGATCAAAGCCCGCGAGACAGGTGATTTTATGATCAATATCGCTTCCCCATGGGCAGCGAAGCTTTCAAGGATCGGATACGAAAAAGCACGTCTGACCGAGTTTTTCTCTGTTTCAGATTCATGTAACGGATGCGGCAAATGTGCTGATATCTGTCCGGAGGGTGCGATCAAGATAGAGGATGGCAAACCGGTTTGGAAAGAAGAAAAATGTCTTCTCTGTCTGGCATGTCTTCACAGATGCCCACAGTTTGCCATACAGTACAAAAAGTCGACCCAGGGAAAAGGGCAGTATACCAATCCCAATATAGAACTTGAGTAGCTTCTACTTAAGGAACCCGTCTATGATTGCGTTTTCGGCTTCTTCTTCGGTAAGACCGAGAGTTCTCAGTTTGATGATCTGATCGCCTGCGATCTTGCCTATAGCCGCCTCATGTACCAGTGATGCATCAATATTGGCTGCATCGAGTTCAGGAACAGCAATAACTCTTGCATTGTCCATGAGGATAGCATCACATTCGGTGTGACCGGCGCATGGAGCATTGCCGACAATATTCGAGATGTATTTCTGATATGAATCGTCTTTTGCAACAGATCTTGATACTACATCGGCTGAAGAACCTTCTCCGTTGAGTTCAGTCAGATATTCACTTATTGCAGTCTGATGACCGTGCGTCATCAGTCTTTCACGAATGAGGAGTTTCGAATTCTTGCCGATAAAAGACGAGGTCTTTCGTATTGTTGAATCAACACCTTTGATCTGGACCATTTCCATTTCAACTATACATTTTTCTCCGGCATGTATCTCGGTGACGGGATTCAGTATTCGTTTTCCGTTTCCGTCTCCGCTTCCGTAATGGTTCTCAACGTATTTGACATGGGCATTGTTGCCGATGAAGAATCTGTGGATACCGTCATGCTGGCTGTCTGAGTTTCCGCAGTTGTGGATGCCGCAGCCTGCTACGATGGTCACATCTGCTCCGTCTTCAACGTGGAAGTCATTGTAAACGACATCGACCATTCCGCTTTCATCCATGACGACAGGGATATAGCATGATTCACCCTGGCAGGTGCTCTTGATCCAGATATCTATGCCGGGTTTATCGGTCTTTGAAGTGATGTTGATGTTTTCTGAAACGTGTCTTTCAGCAAGCTGACCATTTGCTCTGATATTTATTGCACCACCGGGGTGATGACCTTTTTTTATACCGGAAATTATTTCAAGCAATGCATTCTGTGCATCATTTAGTTCACTCATTTAACAGGCTCCTTTATCTTTATCAGTGGGCTGGATCTTTCCGCAGAATGCCCCGGATGCGACTCCGGCTCCGAGTATGTCTATCAGCATATCTTCTTTCTTTCCGATCTTCTTGATCTTGCCGTCTGCCAGAAGGATTATTTCGTCTGCGATATTGAGAATCCTCTCCTGATGGGAGATGATGACAACTGTGCCTCTGATGGATTTTCTCATGTCCTCGAAAACGGAGATCAGATTCTGGAATGACCATAGATCGATACCGGCTTCTGGTTCGTCGAAGAGAGTTACTTTGGTTCCTCTTGCCAGTACAGTGGCAATCTCGATTCTCTTAAGCTCACCACCGGACAGACTGGAATTGACTTCACGGTTGATATATTCCCTTGCGCATAAACCAACGGCTGACAGGTATTCACATGCCTCACCAGTGCTTAAAGCCTTGTCCTTGAAGCTTTCATTGTTCTTAGCCGCCATTTTAAGAAGATCCAAGACCTGGATGCCCTTGAAACGGACAGGTTGCTGCAATGCAAACGAAATGCCCAGCTTGGCTCTTTCAGTGATATCAAGACCAGTTATATCCTGACCATTCAGAAGAATGTTTCCGGATGTGGGTGTCTCTATGCCCATAATAAGTTTGGCAAGAGTCGATTTACCGCTGCCGTTGGGGCCGGTGATCACGTAAAATTTGTTTTCGTCGAGTTTCAGCGAGACATCGTCAATAATTCTTTTCTTTTTCTTATCGTCGCCTGTAACATCGAAAATGATATTTTTAAGTTCCAGCATTTTAACCCCTTTTTGAAACTATCAGTACTTTTAACTAGGATTTTTCATTTTATACTATTTTGTCATTTACTGACAGTGATCAGAGTTCCATATATTGTTATAGAGTGTATCTTAGCTATAACTTAATAATCGATTGTTAAGTTATATAAAAATCCGTTGACAATGTTAAGCGGAGAAACTAGTATCATAGATGAATGTTCTTTTTGGAATATAAGAGGCACAGAAATGAGCGGAAAAGATTATTACAGCATAATGGGCGTTTCAAGGAATGCCACTGACAAAGAGATCAAGCAGGCATTCAGAAGACTGGCACGAAAATATCATCCCGATGTCAATCCTGGAGATAAGGAAGCGGAGAGAAAATTCAAGGAGATAAATGAAGCGAATGATGTTCTTTCCGATCCCGAAAAACGTAAGAAATACGATATGTATGGTGATAACTGGGCTAATAGCCAGCAGGGCTTCTCTGGTTTTGGCGGAAGCGGTGCCCAGAACCCTTACGGATTCGATTTCTCATCATTTGCCCAGGGCTTTGGAGCAGGTGGTTTCGGGGATCTTTTCGGAAATATTTTCGGCGGCAAGCGGACCAAGAAGGGACAGAATATCGAACAGAGTATTCAGATAACCCTGGAGGAAGCTTATACCGGTACTGTGCGTTCATTCAATTTCCGTGTTGAAGAAATATGTTCCCACTGTGCAGGAACAGGCAGACTGCAGAACAGTTACTGTTCTTCCTGCAAAGGCGCTGGAAAAGTCCTTAAGAACAGACAGATCGAGGTAAAGATTCCCAAGGGAGTCAAAGACGGTTCAAAGATCAGAGTGTCCGGACAGGGTAATTCCGGAACCAATGGAGGACAGGCGGGAGATCTAATCCTGCATGTCACACTTCTCAAACATGCAGTCTTTGAACGTGTGGATGATAACCTCACTGTCAATGTTAAGATCCCTGTCACAACAGCCGTTCTGGGCGGTACTGCGATGGTACCTACTCTGAAGGGAACACACCTTGAACTCAAGATTCCTGCAGAAACGCAGAACGGAAAGGTCTTCAAACTGGCCGGACAGGGCATGTCCATTCTCAATTCATCATCATATGGTGATCTTTATGCCAAGATCGACGTTATGATCCCAACCCACATATCCGGTAAGGAAAGAAAACTGTTTGAGGAATTGAGAGAGATCAGGGGAGAAGGCAAATAATGACCACTCCCAAACAGCCCAGATATATCATCAGCGTAGCAGCAGAGATGCTGGGCATCCCTACTTACACACTGCGTTATTATGAAAGCGTCGGAATCATACATCCGGCAAGATCTCGCGGGAATGTAAGACTGTATTCCGATGAAGATTTGGACATTATCAGAAGAGCAACAACATTGATGAATGACATGGGTGTCAATCTTGCAGGTGTTGAGATCATTCTGAGAATGACCAATCAGGTGGTGGATCTACAGAATCAGATGGCAGAAATGGAAGAGGAATTGGAGAAATTAAGAGAGGAAAAAAGAAATGAGTGACAGACTTGATTTCACCGAACAGGCAAAAGAAGCTTTAAATTTTTCCCAAACTATTGCCAGACAGATGCGTCATCAGCAGTGGGATGTTGTCCATGTTCTGATGGCATTGCTTCAGCAGGAGAATGGGGTAGTTAATGATATTCTCAATGAAATGGGCATTGATTCAAAAAACCTGCAGGGACAGGTCAATGCTCTGCTTGAGAATGCTCCCAAGCTGGCCACTGAGCCACAGCAGCTTTATCCGACACCTATTGTCGGACGAGTAATGGAACTGGCGGCAATGGAAGCAAAGCGTTTCAATGATGAATTCATTGGAACAGAACATATTTTTATTGCAATTTCATCTTTGGACAAAGGAGATGTTGCTAATCTTCTCAGGACCAACGGTATCGTTGTTGAGAGAGTATATCAGGCATTGCAGAAAGTGCGTGGTAATCATAGGATCCTCGATGAAAATGCCGAAAGCAGATATAAGGCTTTGCAGAAATACTCCCGTGATCTGACCGCTTTTGCCAGAGAGGGTAAGCTTGACCCTGTCGTTGGAAGAGAGAGCGAAATCAAAAGAGTAATGCAGATCTTATGCCGAAGGACAAAGAACAATCCTATCATCATCGGTGAAGCCGGTGTCGGTAAGACTGCAATCGTAGAAGGTGTTGCTCAGAGGATTGCTGACGGAAATGTTCCCGAATCTCTTCAGAATAAAAAACTGATGTCACTGGATCTGGGGGCCATGATCGCGGGTTCAAAATTCAGAGGTGAATTTGAAGAGCGATTAAAGGCCGTTATGGACGAAGTGATCGGTTCGAAAGGGGAGATAATCCTCTTCATCGATGAATTTCATACCATTGTTGGCGCAGGTGCCACAGAAGGTTCCCTTGATGCATCCAATATGCTTAAACCCGCACTTGCTCACGGCGAGATTCAGGTCATCGGTGCTACAACTTTCGATGAATACAGGAAGAATATTGAAAAAGATAAGGCTCTTGAAAGAAGACTTCAGCCTGTTGTCGCAGAAGAACCTACTACAGATGCGACCATAGAGATACTTAAGGGCCTGAGACCTAAATATGAAGCCCATCACAAAATATCCATCTGCGATGATGCTATTGAGGCGGCTGTAAGACTTTCAAAACAGTATATTGCCGATCGACGTCTTCCTGATAAGGCCATCGATCTGATTGATGAGGCTGCGGCCAAGCTTAGACTTGAGAAGGAAGATCCTCCAAAAGAAGTCAAGGATCTGACTGATAAAGTCAACGAGATCAAGCAGCTTGAGGCCGACAGCGAGAACTCACAGGATTATGAGACGGCTGCCAAGTATAAATCTGAACTGGTCGTAACGGAACAGAAATTGCATGATGCCCGTGAAGAATGGCTAAAGGATGCCAGGATAGAAGATAACATCACATCAAGAAATATTGCAGAGCTTGTCTCGGCGTGGACCGGAGTACCTGTTGAACAGATGATGACCGGTGAATCCGAAAGACTTGTCCACATGGAAGAAGCGATCCATGAGAGGATGATCGATCAGGAGGAAGCTGTACACGCTGTCTGTGATGCAATTAGAAGAAGCCGATCAGGACTCAAGGATCCCAAGCGACCTATCGGTTCATTCCTTTTCCTTGGTCCCACCGGTGTTGGTAAAACGGAATTGGCCAAATCCCTGGCATGGTTCCTGTTTGGCGATGAAACAGCGATGGTCAGAATCGATATGTCTGAGTATCAGGAACGACATACCGTATCAAGACTGATCGGAGCTCCTCCGGGATACGTCGGATTCGATGAGGGCGGACAGCTGACAGAAGCAGTTCGTAAAAGACCATACAGGGTTATCCTTCTTGATGAGATCGAAAAGGCTCATTCTGATGTCTTCAATACATTGCTTCAAGTCCTCGACGACGGACGTCTTACTGATGGCAACGGCAGGACTGTGGATTTCAAGAATACTATCATCATCATGACCAGCAATGCCGGTATCGAAACCATAAAGCGTGAAACATCTCTTGGCTTCACATCGAATGCCAGCAGAACCAACACAAATCTGGCATATGACAGGATGAGAGAAAAGGTCCTCGATGAGATACACAAGACTTTCAGACCGGAGTTCCTGAACAGAATTGATGATATCGTTGTGTTCCATGAGCTTAATCCTGACCAGCTTAAGGATATCGTTCTGCTGCTTATCAAAGATCTTCAGAAAAGACTTGCAGACCGCAACCTGTCGATTACTCTGAGTGATGAGGCTGTCCAGTGGATACTCGATATGGGTTATGATCCGCAGTACGGGGCCAGACCACTCCGAAGATCTATCGAAAGATACATCGAGAACCCGCTTGCAACCAGACTGCTTTCCGGCGACTATAAAGATGGAGACCATATACTGGTTGACAAAGACGATGATGGATTGGTATTTACTACTTCCAATACCAAACCGGCTAAATCACAGCGCAAGAAAGTGACTAAGAATTAGTGGATAACGAACAGACAGTCCAGATAGAAGAACAGCATACTGCAATTCCTGTTGAAAATGAAACCGGCGACATTCAGACAACTGATGACGCCGGAAACCCTGAAGATGATCAGCTGGAATATTCTGAACCCGGAAAGTTTAAAAAGCTTCTGAGATCATGGCAGTTCTGGGTAGGCATTTTTGCTTTCCTTGTTTCCATTGGTTTTTCCGTCTGGCTTCTGCTCGGTTCCAAGAATGATATTGAAGCTCTTTCCCAATATGGATATCTTGGTGCATTTGTAGTATCGGTACTTGGGGGTGCTGTTTCTCTGGTTCCGGTGCCAATGGCAGTTGTTCAGTTTGTGTTAGGACCGGTGGCAGAACCATGGTTTGGTCCAAAGATTCTTGCCCCTGTTTTTATTGGCATTGTCAGCGGAATAGGAGAGGGCCTAGGGTGTCTGGTCACTTATTTCACTGGGAAAACAGGCGGTATGGCTCTGAATGCGGCAAAGAAAAATAACGATAAACCCCAGTCAAAGATCAAGAAATATACGAATATAATTATCGGATATATGTTCAAATATGATTCATGGGTATTGTTCCTGCTGTCTGCAACAATGAATCCGTTTTATTACCCGGTAGCACTGACATGCGGAGCCATGAATTACGATATAAAAAGGTTTTTTCTGTTTTCCACTGTTGGTAAAATAATTAAGTGTGCATTTATTGCATACTGCGGTTATTTTGGACTCACATGGATTTTGAGATAACTCAAGGAGAAAATGTATGTGTTACATAAGAATGCTTGCGGCTTTCCCGGGATTTTTTCTGAGCGCCTTTTTTGTTTACCTTCTGCTTCCTGTGCTTGGAGAAAGACTCGGTGTTTTGTATATGACGACCATCAACTACGTTGATGCCATGCTTATCACCTTTATCATATGGGTGGCGGTTGCTCCTCTGGCTGCTTTGGGCGCATCATTCAGTCATTATTGCAACAGAAGACACAAAGATTAATAATTTGACATATATTAATTTGGAGAGATGGCAGATGTATAAATATGTAGTACCTGAAAGAGTTCTGAATGGCGGAACAACAGATGTTTATTTCAAGAGAACACAGGATATTCTCAAAGCGGAGGGAATCAATCCTGTAGTTGTCATGGAAGTATTTCCCGGCAGAGATGGAATCCTTTGTGGCATCAAAGAGGATATTGCTCTGTTGAAAAAGATCCTTCCCAAGGATGCAGAAGTCTGGGCGCTTGATGAAGGTGAACCGATGAGCAGGAAAGAAGTTGTGCTGAGAATTAAAGCACCTTATCAGTCTTTCGGTTTGTATGAAACTGCAATCTGCGGCTATCTTTCCAGTTCTTCAGGATGGGCAACTGCAGCCCATGAATGTGTAGCGGTTGCAGGTGGCATTCCTGTAACGAGTTTTGGTGCAAGACACGTCCATCCCAATATTGCTGCTGAAATGGATTATGCGGCAGTTGTCGGCGGATGCAACGGCTGTGCGACTATCCTGGGTGCACAAATGGCCGGCTGCAAGCCTTCAGGAACAATTCCTCATGCATTGGTTCTGGTGATGGGAGATACACTGAAAGCCACAAAAGCATTTGATAAGCATATGCCGAAGTCTGTTGCAAGAGTAGCTCTTGTTGATACTTTTACTGATGAAGCATTAGAGGCAGTAAGGGTCTCTGAAGCACTCGGTAAGCATCTTGCAGCAATCCGCATTGATACACCGAAAGAACGCGGCGGAGTAACAATGGATCTTGTACGTGAACTCAGAGCCAGACTTGATCAGGCTGGCATGGAACACGTCGGTATTTTCGTATCAGGTGGTTTCTCAACAGAAAAGATCAAAATGTTCACTGACAATAAAGTACCTGTAGTAGGTTACGGAGTCGGAAGCCAGATATCATCTGCTCCTCCGATCGAATTTACTGCTGACATTCATGAGATCGATGGTAAACCGGTTGCCAAGAGAGGCAGGATTCCCGGAGTTACTGAAAATCCTCGTTTAAAAAGAGTGATTTAGTACTATAATCTAACAAATCTATATAATGGCTGGATAAAACGATGAAAGAAAAGAGTTGGGAAGAAATTGAGAAAGAATATGCATCTATCAAGAAGGAGCGTAAAGAAGCTACTCTTGAGAGCGGAAGTGGCAGATGGGAAAAATGCCCCAGATGCCATGGCACAGGAGTTTCCACATGTTCCATGTGCAAAGGCCTGGGACATATAGTTTCTTCTCAGATCGGCGTTTATACGGCCTCTGGCAAGACAGAATGTCCGTTGTGCCACGGAGCAAAACAGATGAAATGTCATGAATATGGATGCAACAACGGCTGGATCTGGGTCCCTAACATTACCAGACAATAATTAACCATCGATAGTTATTCAAGCGGATGATTCCAGAATCATCCGCTTTTTTTATTACTGTTTTATTCAAAACACAAATAGACTGATGATAATGGGTTTCTATATTTGGACATTTATTAAATCTATAAAAAAACAGACGTTTCTATAAAAACAGCAAGAATTAGATTAAAGGCGCAAAATGTTTGTTCTTTTAGCTATATGGTTCTTGTAAACTCACAATCAGATAGCCATCTTTCACGGTTTATGCTTCATTTTTCAGGTTTGTAACGCTGGAGAAACAATAGAAGGCAATTGTTTTTTCAGCTTGAATACAAAAATCAGTAATTATTGGAGGTATAAATGTCTGAAAGAAAGACGACCGTATCCCGAAGAGAGTTTCTTAAAGATGCCGGTCTCGTAGTTGGTGGTGCAACTATCGGATCGACAGCGATACTCTCTGCTTGCAGCAAGAATAGTTCAAAAACGGTTACTGAAACTGTGACTAAAAATGCAACACAGACTGTAACTACAACAGTGAACAAGGAAGGCGCAAGCAAATATGTATGTCCTGTAGACAGCCAAGAGTTTTCATCTATGGATGCTTTGAAAGCTCACTATGCTGCAGAACATGCATCTAATGGTCCTGAACAAATCGTTTCATTCACTGTCAATGGCCAGCCTTATACAATGGTCGTTAAACCGTGGTGGCCTCTCGCATATGTTCTGCGAGATATTCTCGGCTACTATGGAGTCAAAGTGGGTTGCGATATGGGTAACTGCGGAACGTGCACTGTTCTCGTCAAGAGAAATGGAAAGAATGTTCCTATCTTCTCCTGCTTAACTGTCGCAGGCGTTATTGATGGATGGGAAATCACCACAATTGAAGGTCTTGAAGGCGGAAACGGCACTCTTGACCCGGTCCAGCAGGCGTTCTACGATGCAGATGCATACCAGTGCGGATACTGCACTCCTGGTCTGATCCTTGCCGCTGAAGCTCTCATCGCTGATAATCCTACACCAACTGCTGACGACGTCAGAGAAGCCTTCTCTGGTCATTTATGCTTCTGCTGTAATATGACCAAGCAGGTAGCTTGTATCACTGGAGGTGTTAAGAAGTAATGATTACACTTGATAATGAACTTGCTCAAAAACTTGATGCTTATGATGCCGGAACATTAAAAGAGTATCCTTATAAGGTTATTGGTAATCCTGACATTCATGATCAGTGCGGTAAGAGAATCGTTACCGGTAATACTGATTTTGCTGCTGACCACTTCACTGGTCATAAATTCTTTGGCGCTATCAAAGGCGCAGAAATCATGCATGGTAAAATCCTCAGCATCGATACTTCAGAAGCAGCAAAAATTCCTGGTGTTAAGGGATTCATTACGCCTGATGATCTTCCCAATTACTGGTCATCTACGATTAACCGATACGGCCAGGAAATTGTCGGTGTTATCGCTGATAACTGGTATACCGCAACCCGAGCTACCGCTGCTGTCAAAGTTGAATATGAACAGACAGCCGGTGTTTTTGATCCTGATGAAGCAGCCAAAGAAGGCGCCCCTCTGTCAGGCGTTTTCCCTGCCGGTAATGTTGAAACCAAAGCAGTTCTTAAGAGAGATCCTGAAAACAAAGGCCTTGGCGCCGATGCCGGATGGGATTCCTGTGAATACATCGGTACTTATGAACAGCCTTGGACCACAACATATGCTCATAACGAACTGGAAGCTCATCAGACTCTGGCATGGTGGATAGGCGATGATGTGTATTACTATACCGGTACACAGGATATCAACTACACCAGACAGATGATTATTGCTCAGTGGCTTCCTGCCCTTGGTTTATCCTACAAACAGATTCATGCTGTTACTCACTTCAACTGCGGCGGTTTCGGTGGCAAGTCCCTCGACTGCAATGTTCCTACCGCCATTATGATGAGTAAGAAAGTCAATGGCTATCCTGTTCTTTGTAAAAACTCTCGACAGGCCAACATGCTTAACAAAGGCCGACAGTTCTCAACCAGATCAAAGTTCACAATTGGTTGTGACAAGACCGGTAAACTTGTTGCCCTTGATGCTTATTATCTGAGCAATGCAGGTGCAGCTCTTGCATGTCCTTCCGGAGATGTTCACTATGGTCTTCGAACAACCTACAAGATCCCTTATTGTTCAATCAAAGTTGATCAGGTCTATACCAACGCTCCTCTCCGACACTATTGGAGAGATGTTGCTGATATCCCCGGCTCTCTCAATACAAACACTGCACTTGAAAAGTTCTACTATGATATCCGTGAAAAAGGTATCTTCAAGGGCACTCCTTATGAATTCCGTATCATGAATCTCAACACCGCAGAAGCCGGTGACCAGGATTATGAAGGCGGACAGCTGATGTCCGGTGTCTATAAGGCATATTATGGTTGGACAGGCGTTCCCAGTCCTTACTCCAAGTATTGGGGATCATATGTGATCAAGGACCTCTTCAAGAAATGCCATGACATGGCAGACTATGACAAGAAATGGAAGATGCCTCACACCCAGAAAGTCAAGGATATCTATCCTAATGAATTCAAAGAATATGCTGACTGGTGGTATGGCATTTCCATCACCGGCCTTATGGATAGCCATGGTGTTATCAATGGTGGCCGAACTCGAGGCGGTATCGTTAAAGTCAATGCTGATGGAACCTTTACTGTCATCACTGCTTCAGCCCGAGGCTGCTCCGGTGGCTCAACTGTATGCTGCAACGTCGTTGCTGAGGTTCTCGGTGTCACTCCCGACAAGGTAGTCCTTGGTGAATGGGGTAACACTGATTGTTCAGTACCTGCCGGTCTTCAGGCTGGTTCTTCCCATACAGTTTCAATCTCTACCGCCTTCTACAACACCGCAATGTTACTCAGACACAATCTGTTCAAGGCTGCACTGCAGGCAACTACAGGCCCGTTTAAAGCGAAGGGTATCACCAGTGTTGATGAACTTGAAGCTGAAGACAATATTATTTACTGGAAGAAAGATCATTCAGTAATGATGGCTTATGCTTCAGTCTGTGCCACTTACTCTGCAGAAGCTGCATCCAGCCGTGGTTATGAAATCGAAGCCATGTATGATATCATCGGCGGCACCGGAACAGGTCTGATGGAAGATGGCCGAATAAAGGGCGGCGCCTGGAGAGACAAGGGCAACTATATCAAACGATTTGATCATGTTACCTGTAATGGTCAGTCTTCAGGTTGTGCAGAAGTTGCAGTCGACGGCGAAACCGGCGAAGTTGAGCTCCTCAAGTTCTATAATGTCGTTGATGCCGGTACTGTGATCTTCCGAAAAGGTGCTGAAAAAGAAATCTGCGCCGGTTGTGAAAATGCTCACAACATTGCATTCTCATATGGTGATATCTATGATGAGAACACCGGTGCTCTTATTTCCAGCCAGTACACTGAAGCTTGTCTGCCTACATACAAAGATCTCAAGACTGAAAACAACGAATTCTTCCTCTATGAATCACGAGATGCCGGTGGTCCTTTCGGCTGCCACGGTATTGCGGAACCTAGTGTCCAGAACTACAACAGTGTATTCCTGGCTATCTACAACGCTATCGGTGTTTGGATGGATCCTGAAAAGGGTGCCATCACTCCTGACCGTGTATTGAAGCAGATCAACCGAGCCGCTAAGAACGGATATGACATCAATAAATCTGGCGACAGAGTTAAAGAATAAGGGGGAACAAACAAATGAAAGATTTTACACTTAAACACGCAAAGACTTTTGATGAAGCAGCCTCCTTACTCGCAGGCGGTGCACAGATCTTAGCCGGCGGCACCGATATCATCTACAGTATGAAAGGCATGCATTCACCCAATCTTCCTGATGAACTGGTCGATATCAGCGGTATTGTTGATGCTGATTACATCAAGGAAGACGGAAATTTCCTGAAGATCGGTGCTCTTGCCAATCTGTCAGCTATTGCTGAAAGCAGCATTGTCAAGAAAGATGCAAATGCTCTGGCCGAAGCAGCCAAGGCTGTTGCTTCACCTGAACTTCGAAATGCAGGCACAATCGGTGGCAACATCTGCCAGCGACCACGATGTATCTACTATCGAAACGAATTCAATGCATTCCCTTGTGCCCGAAAGGTCAAGGGCGGTGTCTGTTACGCAATCACCGGTGTTCACAGATATCATTCCATCTTCGGTATGGTCGGCGGCTGCGCAGCCGTATGTCCTTCCGACACCGCTGTTGCTCTGGTTGCACTTGGTGCTTCCATTGTAACAACCAAGAAGACCTGGAAAGCAGCAGATTTCTTTGTGATCCCCAACAAGGATTACGGAACTGCCCGCGGCGAACAGATCAATGCAATTGATTCTGACGAAGTCGTCAAAGAGATTCAGATCCCTATCGTTTCCGGACAAAAGAGCCTTTACAGAAAATGGGCTTTCCGTAAAGCAATTGACTTCCCTCAGTGCTCATGTGCTGTCGTAGCCAATGGTTCCAAGGCCGATATCGCTCTGGGCGGTGTTTACAACCAGCCTAAACTCTTCACTGGTGTTTCAACATCAGATCCTGTAGCAGCAGGAGAGACCTGTGTTAAGGGCGCTTCAGGTTTTGATATGGAAACTGAAGCAAAACATGATATCTACTCCAACACTTATAAGATTGCTATCATGAAGACTATGGTCAAGAGAGCGGTTGCCTCCTTATAAGTTTTTTTTCAGACATACTTCCATTTGCATATCGGAGAAAGCGAGCACCCACCTCCTCGCTTTCTCCACTTTTTATCCAATAATATAGAATGCCCATCTAAGAACAATAGGTGGGCATTTCAGTTTGGTAATATAGCCCATTCTCAGACCGTTTCGATTAAAGGGCAGAAGCGGAGGTTGACAGAGGTGCATTTTCTATGTTCACATAAAACATCTAATCAAAACATCTGTGGATGAGAGGGGTTGGCAGAAAAGATGAAGAAGATTACATTTGGAAAACGAATCCGCTACTGGCTGGAGCGCAATATGTCAAAGGGCACATCCAGCATGATAAAGCTCCTTCTGGCCGTTGTGTTGTTCATGGCGATTCTTGTTACCGTACTGGTAATCGTGTTCCATCTGGCGGATGGGAAGAACGTTATCGCTCTCTTATGGGACAACCTGCGGGCAGCCATGAGCAGCAGTTTTCCTGCATCCAATTCAGGCTCTCCACTCTATGTCGTTCTCTATACTCTTCTAGGCCTGACAGGCATGATCTACACCAGCATGCTCATCAGTATTTTTTCCACCTCCATGCGGGGAAAGCTTCTGGCATTGCAGACGGAAAACCCACATATCCTGGAGAAAGGCCACGTGGTGGTACTGGGATTCCGCTCCGGTGAGTATGCCCTGTTGGAACAGCTTATGATTTCCGCTGGGAAAGAAAAGCGCACCATAGTGGTAGTTGATGTAAAGTCCCGTGTGGATATGGAGCAAGACATCCGTACGAACGTAAATGTACCGAAGAATATCCGTTTGGTGACCATCAACTCCAGTACGGAGATCACCGCTGAGCTGGAGTGCTGCAACATTCCTTCCGCATCCCGGGTAATCATCTGCAACCGGAATGCCGGTAAGACCATCAAGACCTATCTGGCGGTGAATACTCTGCTGAAGGACGCAGAGCAGCGGCCGAAGATCATAGCCGCTGTGGATGCATCAGCTGACGCTTTTCCCGAAGACATAGTTTCCGATGGAGAAATTTCTATTCTCCGTTCCAGTAACGTGGTTGCCCGTCTCATCGCCCACGCTGCCACCCAGCCCGGCATCTTTCCGGCTTTCCTGGAAATGATCGACTTTACGGGTTTTGAATTCTACTTTGAGGATATACCAGACGCCTGCGGCCTGCCATACTGGAAGGTTGCACTGGCTCTCGTCAACGGCATTGCTGTGGGCCTGTACCGTGAAGGAAAGTTGCTGTTAAACCCCGACATTGATACTCCTGTCTTGCATGGGGACCTGCTGGTGGTGTTTGAAGAAGAGCAGGGGAATGCAAAACTGGAGCGTCCCGAAGAAGTGACAATGCCGGAAAAGAAGAGCCTTCCATCCCTGCAGCCTATCCCGGAGGTGGCGATCTTGGGCGTCAATGACTCCCTTCCTACAGTCATCGAGGAACTGCCGGACAACGTGGAGCGGATCCGACTGGCTGGCCTTACCACTTCTGAATATGCGAAATATTTCCACGAAGGTGATAGCTTCGCTTCCGAGATCATTCCGGACTACCGCAACGCGGATTCCGAGGAGACCCTGGAGGACATGGTGAAGGACGCCACTCATGTGATTGTCCTCTCCGACCCGAAGAAGCGTGAGGAAGATGCGGATACCGATACCATGGTGCGCATCATCCGCCTCCGAAACCTGAAAAAGAAGCTCGGATTGCATTTCAGTATCACTGCAGAGATGCGCTGTGAGAACAACCGTAAGCTCATCTCTGAGAGCGGTTCAGAAGATGTGGTGGTAGCCTCCGATATGTCTGCCATGATGCTGGCCCAGGTAGCAGAGGACCCGCGAAGACTAGGCCTTTTCAACGAACTCTTGGACGAGCAAGGCTGTGAAGTCTATTTGAAGCCCCTTGCGGACTTCGGCATCTCTGAGACAAAGATGACAGTGCGGGAGTTTCGTAGCAACATCTATGCCTACGGCTACACTCCCTTGGGTATCCGTACTCGGGAGGGTTCTTTCCAAGTGCTGGACGACAATGTTTCCATCCAGCCCAAGAGCGGGGACTGTCTGGTGCTCATCGGCGAAGAATAAGCCTTTTGAGGACTACAATTTTTGTATGTTCCTGCGTGCGGTCGTCAGCATCAATGACAGTCTGTTCAGCTGGTTTACTTCACTGGCACCGGGGTCATAGTCAACAGCTGCAATATTAGCCTGGGGATAAACCTTCTTAAGGGCCTTTATGACTCCTTTTCCGACAACATGATTCGGGAGGCAGGCAAAAGGCTGGATACATACTATATTGTCAACGCCCTCAGTGAGGAGTTCTGCCATTTCTCCGCAAAGGAACCAGCCTTCTCCGTATTGGTTTCCCAGTGAGAGGAAAGGTTTGGCAAGCTCAGCGATTTCTTTCATGTGCATGGGCGGGGAGAATCGCTTGCTCTTTGCAAGTGCTTTCTTAACAGGTTTTCTCAGTTCTTCAATGAAACCCACACCGAAATTTGCTATCAATGAGGATTTAAGCGGAGCACCAAGATATTTATGTTTGTAGTCGTTTCCGTATAGACTTTCAATCAGGAAGTCTGTAAGATCCGGAACAACGACTTCTGCGCCTTCTTTTTCCAGAAGCTCAACGATATGATTGTTGGCAAGAGGCATGTATTTGACAAGGATCTCCCCAACGACGCCAACTCTAGGTTTGACCAGCGTTTCATCAATGGGTATTCTGTCGAATTCTTTCACGGCAGCTTCGCACATTTCTTTGAATGATTCAGTACCGTTCTCATTGATTATGCCGTTAATATATTTGTCTCTCCATTTTATCCTGGTACCGTCTGCCTGACCTTTGTTTATCTCATAGGGTCTTATACGGTATAGACACTTCATCAGCAGATCTCCATAAATGATCGCCTTCAGAGCTGCAATAAACATCTTCGGTGTTGCATTGAAGCCTTCGTTTTTCTCCATACCGTTGGCATTGACAGAGATTAAAGGAATATTGGAATGTCCGGATTTATCGAGAGCTCTTCGTATGAAACCTACGTAATTGCTTGCTCGGCAGCATCCGCCTGTCTGGGTGATGATAAGAGCGAGCTTGTTTGTATCGTATTTGCCGGACATGACTGCTTCCATCATCTGGCCTGTGACCACGATAGACGGGTAGCACGCATCATTGTTTACATATTTAAGCCCGACATCAATGGCCTTTCGGGTATCATTATCCAGAACTTTTACGTTGTAGCCGAATTTATGGAAAAGGGGTTCGAGAATATCAAAATGGATCGGACTCATCTGAGGAGCCAGGATGGTCCAGTGTTCATCCTTCATCTGTTTGGTGAAGTGTGCACGTTCATAGGCAATATCTGCAGGTACAGCCTTAATATTCTCTTTGTCCCGAATACGCATTGCCGCCAGCA
>JAEESL010000073.1 GCA_016286345.1 Dehalococcoidales bacterium
TGTGAGACAGTGTCTCACAAATTTACTGTCTGCGATAGTAAGAACTGTGAAGTTTTTACTGTTCAATCCTGCGGGATGGGCAGTTTTGGCACTTCTGACAGGGATCGTATACATAGGGAACCTTCCGATACCGGTGATCAGTGCTGAAGACTATGTTTCTGCAAATCTTGCTGAATACAAAGCTTTGAACAAGGCGATGGATCAGGAAAGTGACAGATTCTATAACGATTATCACGCTTCTGTTTCATCAAGTACTTTGTCCCCAATCTTATATACTTTTTGGGACAGATCTGCCTTTGAAGAACAGCTTGTAGCAGCGAGAGAAGCCCTGGATGAAAGTGATTTTGAAACTCTTCAGGAATACACAGATGCATTATATGAAATGGCTGTCAGCAATTACATTGGAACCATTGATACATATTCATTACGAGAACTGTTCCTGGATAAAAGAGAGTATGAATACAGGTATCTGGCCAGAGAATGGTCTGCCTGGTCTACCGTAAAGACACTTACCGAAGCAAAACAGCATGACGAGATGCGCCATTATACGGTTGTGATATATTCCGAACGCGAAAATGAAGAAGGAGACGTAGAAACAATATCAACGGTTGAAGACAGATGGGATGTCAGAGATATCACAAAAGAGGAATGGGTCGAAGATATCAATGATTCGCGAATTGATACCAAAAGGACTAACGGCAATACCGTGAATGCACCGTTCCCTGAACACGATGATGCTTCCGATAAATTCGGAAACAGATTTGAAAGGGTATACTACGGAACAGATAACAAAATAACCATCTCGATCATGAGATGGATCACCAGAAATAAGGAAGATGTCTATACGGATATTGCTACGATCTACAGCCCGGCAGATGGCAAGGATACACTATATGTGACTAAGGAAAACGGGACTCTCAAAATCGATAAGAGAAAGATCTATCAGGAGTATTATTACGGTCCGCCGGGAACAGTTCGTGAAAACTACTTTCTGGAACAGTACCAGCAGGAATACATTGAGAAGATGCTTGATTACTATCAGATCTTTCACAGATCATCTACCGGAGACTTCATAGATCCGGATATGGATAATACGGAATACTATTACCGTGGCGGGAATGAAGGGCAGTGTGTATGGTTCGTTCTCTGCCGCCTGCATGAGGTTTATGGTCGCAGTTATCATGTCTGGGGACATGGCAGGGCCATTGCCGGAAATCTGATAAAACAATATGAGCAGTGGGAAGCGTGTGATTATCCTACAGCAGGAGGAGTCATGTCAGGGCCAAGAAGCTCTTCTGTAGATCCTGATGGCATACCTTATGGTCATGTTATGTTTGTTGTTGATTATGATGCCGCAACAGGCATGGTTACCTATCAGGATTGCTGGCTGAGTCTTTGGCAAACCAAGCATACATACAATACAGGTCACATGACGGTACAGCAGCTGGAGAACCGATACGGACAGCTGGCTTTTGCCAGATATGTCGGAGATTGAACTGACTATAATAAGACATCTTAACAGCAATGGTTTTATCCTTTTTCCTGTAACTGTATCAACAAATAAAAGGAAGTGTGGAAAATGGGAGGTTAGGTATCTATGGAAAACAACACACAGTGGTTAAGCTCATTCATCAAAGGTAAGGTTTTAACAGAAACCGAAAAGAGTGCATTGATTGGCATGCCGGCAGGATCTTCATATGAAGGATATAAGTTCTGGCACAGCAGGAAATGTACTCATGCCGGAGAAAAGGCAATCAGAGTTGACTACACAGCAGAGTATGTGTTCCGTTTGTTTAAGGATGAGAAGATGGATGGAGAATACATCAAGACTGATGAAGTTGAACTGACAGCTGATGAATTTGCAGAAGTATTGAAGTAAGACGCAATGAACTGGTCCTGAAAAGGATCTTTTCTTTTGTTATAAAGAAAGATTTGATAGAATAAACTCAAAGGAAATCGGGTTTTGTGGGAGAAAACATATGATAGCACTGCAAACAGACAGTCTGATAAACGGCTTTGTCAAACGATCAAAGGATATCCTGCGGGATAATCTGGTCGGAGTGTATTTGCACGGCTCTTTGGTTATGGGATGCTTCAATCCCCAAAAGAGCGATATCGACTTGATCATCGTGATTGATAAGCCCATTTCTGATTCTATTAAAAGAGCATACTTGGACATGGTAGTTCAGTTCAATGCATTAGCTCCCAAGAAGGGAATCGAAATGAGTATCGTATTACGGGCGGTTTGCAAGCCCTTTGTTTATCCCACACCCTTTGAACTGCATTTTTCAGCAGGGTATCTGGAATGGTACGGGGAGGACCCTGATGATTATATCCGAGAGATGAACGGGACTGATAAAGACCTCGCTGCTCACTTTACGATCATCAACAAAAGGGGCAGGTGCCTTTACGGAGTGCCGATTGAAGACGTGTTTGCGGAGGTGCCGAGCGCCGATTATATGGATTCCATCTGGTTCGATGTGGAAGGGGCCGCAGAGGAAATAACGGAATACCCTATGTATCTGACTTTGAACCTTGCAAGGGTGCTGGCCTATAAGAAAGAGGGACTGGTACTATCAAAAAAGGAAGGCGGCGATTGGGCGCTCGAACATCTGCCCGCTGAGTACCGTCCGTTGATCGCAGACGCCATGCGCGAGTATTCCGAAAGCGCGGAGGTCGTCTACGATGACATGCTTGCCAAACGCTACGCAGAATACGTGATAAGGGAGCTGAAGCAGTAAAGCCGACCGGTCAAATACTCGCTTATCTCTTAGCACCCCAACTGGATAAAACCAAGTCAGCCCATCTCCAAGAATGATCTGACGCTGATGATGCGCGGGTCTTCGATTGATGATTCAAGGAAGTCCTTGTCTCCTGTAAGTAACAGATCTGCTCCGACATTCAATGCGGCGCGAAGAATGGGTCTGTCTTTAGGGTCTCTGATCTGCGCTTCTGCCGCAACAGCCTCTTCCGGAGTGGCAACTATTGAAAAAGCCGGAATTGCGGTGTAGAAAAACGCCTCCAGTTCAACTGTCTTATCAGGGAACTTCTCCTGGAATTTTCGATGCACCTCATCAATAACATAATCACAGACAACAGGCTGATACGGTGGCATCATTGCCTTGTAAAGGGCCTGTGCCGCCGAACCGTTGGGAAAAAGTGCTGCGGATATGAAGATGTTGGTGTCAATCATCACCCTCATTGAACGGCTTCCTCACGACGGGACTGTGTAATCCAGTTGGCAACATCTTCCTCTGAAAAGAGTCCGGCCTTCTCTGCTTCTCCACGCATCTGATTCTGAAGCCGCATTATTGCATAGACGGCAGAATTGACAACACGGACGTTACTGCCGTCCACGATGAATGTGACACGGTCGCCGCTTTCTACACCAAGAGCCTCTCGCACATTCTTCGGGATGGTTATCTGTCCCTTTGTCATAACTCTTGCATCATTCACAAAAGCAGTATTCATTTTCTGTTCTCCAAGTATCATAAGTATGGAAGTAGGGAATCCCTACTTATAATATACAACACAGTCTGGACGGTGACAACTCTTTTGTCAATCTGTCTTTTCACAAGACGTTCCCCAGCATCCCCGCCCGTCCACAAATCCTTTAAACCGGTCTGTCTCCGAGGCACTATTTCCCGTTCCCGCAAAGTCCTGCAAATTCCCGAATTGTACTGTGAGAAGCAAAATCATTTTGAGCAGCATATTGTGCTAAATTTGAGACGGGCAATGTGGGCAGACTATTACATTACAAGGATTTATAATTACGCGTATGACACCTTGCGGATCTGAGGGTCAGAAGTTCGAATCTTCCCAGCCTCGAAAAAAACCCTTGTGCAGTAATTACTACTCACAAGGGTTTTTCTTTTACACAAGAGCGGCGAGTCTTGCCCTCTCCTCCTGGATATCCCTGATTTCGACCTCATCCTTCATTCCCCATTCCGTTTGCATGCTTTCGATGATGCGGTCATAGGTCTCGGTTGCCTTGCGATAATTGCCCTTGATCTTATATATGTCGGCAATCCCCATAAGCTCATCGATGAACTTAGGTCGTCTTGGCGTCTTCTCGTAGGAGAGCTCATAGAGTTCGATCGCCCTCTGATAGTCGCACTTCTTCGCATGGTACTGTGCGGCTTCGAACAGACATGTGGAGCTGTCAGGATTCTCCTTCAGCAGATCATTCATGATCTTGTCAGCACCAGGCTCATCGAAAAGTGCAAGCTGGATATGTGCCTGGTAACAACGGCAGACTATGGGATCAGATCCTTTGAGCGTCTTCATCTTCTCAAGGTAATGCTTTGCCTCGTCCGTCCTGTGGTCTGCTATCAGATTGTCCAGAAGATAGTAGTACGG
>JAEESL010000074.1 GCA_016286345.1 Dehalococcoidales bacterium
AGGATCATAGGAACAGAAATACCAAGAGATGTGCATGTTTCCTTAATTACCTCAGCAAGAACAGCTATTTTATGAGCAATATTGATCTGAGGATCACTCTCCACATATCTGACTCCGTATCCTCCGCCTAAATCCAGTTCCCTGGCTGAATAGCCGTATTTGTTCTTCATGTCGGCAATGAAGGAAAGCATTACAACTGAAGCACGTTCGAAGACATCCTCAGTAAAGATCTGCGAGCCAATATGACAATGAAAACCTTCAAGTGAGATATGAGGCTGTTTCAACGCATAAGCTGTGATGAATTCAGCCTGCCCGGTCTCGATAGCTGAACCGAACTTTGAATCCACTTTTCCGGTGCTGACCGCTTCATAAGTATGAGGATCAATACCGGGAGTAAGTCTGAGAAGGATCTTCTGAACCTTGTTTCTGGCCGCAGCCTCTTCTTCTATTGTGTCCAGCTCTTCAATGTTATCCACAACAAAATAGCCAAGTCCGTAGTCCATACCGAAACGAATATCCGAATCGGTCTTGTTGTTGCTGTGAAAATATGCATTTGAAAGATCAAAATCAGCCTTCAAAGCAGTATACATTTCACCTATTGAAACAACATCCACTCCAAAACCTTCATTCTGCATGATACGGTAGATCTGCTTGAATGAATTGGCCTTACTTGCATAAAGAATCTTGAAATTTGAACCTAAATTGACCCTGCATGCATCTCTGTATGTTCGGCAATTGGCTACAATACGATCTTCATCAAGCAGATATAAAGGCGTTCCGTATTTTTCAGCAAGTTCAGGAACATTCTGACCGGCAAAAAGAAGATTGCCGTTATTGTCGGATGAAATGTTGTCACAAATATAATTCATAAAAGTCTCCGTTAAAGAAGCTGTTTGCGCAATTCTGAAGGAGATAAAACAGATAAATCTGCGGGAGCGATGTCGAAAACAGTCTTACACCCATTATCTCCTCTGTTATGCATTCTGTAAATTGCTCTTGCAAATGCTACAAGCACATTGGCAGTGAACTCAGGATTTGAATCAAGAGTAAGTTTATACTCTATGGTATGTTTGTTTCCATTGCCTGTTACTCCGCTTCTGATTACGACTCCGCCATGAGGCAATGCGGAATGATTCTTCAATAATTCTTCTTCTGATATGAAAGTAACAGTAGTGTCATAATCACTGAAATAGTTAGGCATTGTTATGATCTGCTGTCTGATCTGCTCGAGATCTGCCCCTTCCTCTGCAACGACATAGCATTCACGTCTGTGTTTCTGTCTGGTTGTCAGATCAGGTTGTTCTCCTCTCCTCACTTCATCGATAGCTTCAGGAACAGGAACGGTATACTGTCTTGCATCCTTTACTCCGGGAATACGTCTGATTGCATCAGAATGGCCCTGGCTGACTCCACGGCCCCAGAAGGTATAAGTCTCGCCTTCAGGAAGGATCGCCGAAGCATAAAGACGATTCAGCGAAAACATTCCGGGATCCCATCCGGAGGAGATCAAAGCAGTATGCCTCCCAAGCATTGCCGCACTGTTTACCTTTTCAAAATGAGAAGGAATATTTGCATGGGTATCAAAACTGTCAACAACATTGAAGTTCTGTGCCAGCACCGGTGTTGAAACAGGAAGATCCGTGGCACTTCCGCCACAGGAAATAAGCACATCTATTTTATTAACAAATTTAAGTATGTCATCTGCTTTATAAACAGGAGCACCAAACTGTGTTTTTACCGAAGAAGGATCTCTTCTGGTAAATACGCCAACCAGTTCAGCGTCTGCATTCTGTCTGACAGCACATTCAACACCTTTACCTAAATTTCCATATCCGTAAATTGCAATTCTCATTGATTTCCTCTCACTGTTTTAAAAAGCAACAATGTCCTTCATTTCATAAAGACCGGGTTCTTTCCCGATAATGAACTCTGCGGCTGCGATAGCACCTTCTGCGAATAACGCTCTGTCGTGGGCTTCATGTTTAAGAGTTATAGTCTGATTATTTGTACCGATCATGACTTCATGCTCTCCAACAATATTACCCATACGGACCGCATGTATACCTATTTCGGTAGGAGTTCGTTTGGCATGACCGCTTCGTCCGAGATTGATCTCAGCATTGTCACGGACAGTCTGAATAGCTTTGGCTATTGCAAGAGCTGTTCCGCTGGGAGCGTCCAGTTTTCTGTCATGATGTTTTTCAATAATCTCTATTTCTGCATCAGGCATGGCAGATGCAACTTTTTTCGCAAGCTCGATCAGTATTGCAATACCAAGCGACATATTTGCCGAGAAGAACAAAGGAATCCTGTATGCTGCCTTCTTAATCAGTTCCCGTTCTTCTTCCGACTGCCCGGTAGTAGCTATAACAAGAGGCAGATTGTTTTTTACTGCAAAATTCAGAAGATCCTTGGTCAGTTCATGATTTGAAAAATCAACAATACAGTCAACATCGGCAGATGCTGTACTGAAATCAGGTGAACAAGGAATCTGACTGGCCGGATCAACAAACTGATCCACTCCGGCAGTCACTTCAGCACCACGACATCCTTTTTTTGCCAGTTCGACAACTGCCCTTCCCATATGGCCATTAATGCCACAAACAAGTAATCTCATTTTGACATCCTTATTTGATGATATCCATTGATCTCATAACTGAAAGAAGTTTTTCTTCATTCTGAGGTTCCATATTTGTCAGAGGCAGTCTGAGATAGTTCTCACACCAGCCCATGGCGGCCATAGCGGCTTTTACAGGAATAGGATTCACTTCACAGAATAATGATTTTACAAGCGGCATAAAGTTACACTGCATTTTTGCAGCACCTGCTGTATCTCCGATAAACCAGCGTGTGCACATCTGGACAACGGGATTAGGAATGACATTGGAGAGAACAGAGATTACACCTTTTCCTCCCATTGCAAGAATGGGAACGATCTGATCATCATTACCAGAATAAATATCAAGCTGATCACCGACAAGAGAAAATGTTTCAACAATTTTGCTGATATTGCTGTTCGCTTCTTTGATGGCTGCAATGTTTGGGTGTTTTGCAAGCTCAACATAAGTGCTGGGTTCAAATCCAACACCGGTTCTTGAAGGAACATTATACAGAATAACCGGTGTGTCAGAAGCATCAGCAATAGCATTGAAGGACTGGATCAGACCTTTCTGGGTTGCCTTGTTGTAATAAGGGGTAACGACAAGAAGTGCTGAATATCCCAGATCACTTGCGAATTTGGAAAGAGAAATTGCATAGGCCGTATCATTTGACCCGGTTCCTGCAATACACGGAACTCTTCCGTTAATTCTTTCTATTGCATATCTAAGAACCTCTCTGTGTTCTTCATCTGAAAGCGTTGAGCCTTCACCAGTAGTACCGGCAATGACAAGTGCATTGATACCTTCACTGATCTGCCAGTCAATCAATTTGCCGAAAGCATTGTAATCAACACCTTTTTCATTCAGAGGTGTGATAAGTGCCGTGGCAGCGCCCTGAAAAATCGTGTTCTTTTTCATTTTAGGATAAACTCCTCATTTAAATTAACTGTCAATTGCAACGGAAATAGAAACAGCCAATACGGAAGAACGCATTGGCTGTAGTGATGTACCCAAACAATCCGCAGAATATACGATAAACTGCAGAACCACAATCAATACATAGCTCTCCGCTTTCGCGACAGTCATACAGATGTTATCTGTATGCCCAGACAAAGACTTGTCATGTCATTGTCTTCGGCAGCATCCCCTTTCTTACCGGCAACGGTCCGACTGACCTTCTGCACCGATATTACTTATGAAAGCTGCGCCTCTATCCTTTCATTGCAATATTCAATTTGGATTAGTATAGCAATAATACATAATGATTGTCTATCAAAAAAAAGAGCAAATTCACTGCAAGATTCAAATCAATCAATATATTCAGGATTAATATACAGATTGACAGTAACAATCGTAAGCATTTCAAACAGAAATGCCCAGGTATTAGAACAAACAAGCGACCTGGATAATAGTGTGTTCAACTCATCTGATGCCGGAGTTTTCGCCATTATCAAGACGAATATCAATCTTACAAACCGAGTTTATCACTCAGTTCTGCAACGTGCTGCTTTGCGATCTCTTCGTATTTGCCGTAAATATCGCAGATATGTGTAACCATATCACAGAATTCGCCAAGTCTGTCAGGGGCGAGCCACTTACCGTGTTCATGCTCAGAATCGATTTTATTTACCCAGATCTCCATTATCTTCAGTGGTGCCTCTCTGACAATAATGAGATG
>JAEESL010000018.1 GCA_016286345.1 Dehalococcoidales bacterium
TGAGAAATCATGCCAGCCATCGAGTTTGCCGTGAGCAGTCATTTTGAATCTTACATTGGGATTGTCTTTACAAGCGGCTTCTGCCCTTTCGGCACTTCCGTCATCAACAGTACATACGATACCGTCAATATCAGCTGCCTTGAATCGGTAGTCAAAATCCTTGGTGGTGAGCTGATGTGTGGCTGTAATTGCGACCGCACCGATCTTATTCAAGGCAAGATATGCCACCCAGAATTCAAAATGTCGTTTGAGGACGAGCATGATATGATCACCTTTCTTGATTCCAAGAGAGGTGAAGTAGTTGGCGGCCCTTGATGAATGTCGTGATATTTCAGCAAAAGTATATCTGGTTGCCACCTTATCCTTGTTAACATGGATCATGGCAAGCTTATCAGGCTTTTCCTTGGCAAGTTCATCAATTACATCATATGCGAAGTTAAAATGCTCAGGATCCTTGAATCTGATGTTCTTGAGCTGTCCGTTTTCATCTTCCTCAACATCAATATATCGTTTGTAGATCAATGACTCATTGTCGCCTGAGGCTGTGATCTTGGGTGTGACCTCGGGAAGCTGTGCGTCTTCAGAATGAAGAACGATGGCATAGAACTCACAGTCCTGGCCTCCGACAGCCAGTTCACCATGAGGCTGAGTGCTGTCAAAATAAATAGAGTCACCCTCATTGAGGACCTCGATGTGATTGCCGACCTGAACCTTCAGCTGGCCTTTGATGACGATATCCATTTCCTGACCCTTATGAGTGATCAGTTCGATCGGTTTATTCTGCAGGCTCTCCTCATATTTGTAGACACAGGCATAAGGTTCAGCAATTCTGTTCTTAAATTTCGAAGCAAGGTCCAAAGCCTGTATGCCGTGTTCAAAGGACACCTGCATACCATTGCCTTTTCTTGTCACGATATAGTTGGATAATCTGGCGGAACTTCCCTCGAGGATTTCTGACATTTCAACCTTGTAGAAATGAGCAAGGTTATGGATGACAGAAAGAGGGAAATCAAGTTCACCGTTTTCATACTTGGCATACTCTTCGATAGGAATTCCGATTCCGGTTGAAACTTCCTCGAGATTATAGCCTGATGATTCACGGAGATCCTGAATACGTTCAGCTATAAGCTGGATACGGTTTTCAAAGTCCAATGTCTGTGTTTTTTCCATTTTTCTTTCCTCACGCCGGGCTTAACAAAAAAGCCCGCCTCAAAAATTTTGAGACGAGCCTTATTCTTCATATGACCCGCGGTACCACTCAATTTGCATCTTTCGATGCCACTCCAGGTTCTAACAAACCCTTCACACTAACGTAGTGATTCACGAAGAGCCTCTACTTGCCTTGCGGCTTTCCCTCTCTCAGCTCAGAAGTGACGGGCATTTGAAACGCTTACTGACAACTCACACCAACCGTTGCCTCTCTGGTAGCAGCCACCTCAGCCTTCTTCGTCATAGCTTTTGGTAAATTAACGGTTATTGTAACAAATAGGAAAAGCATGTGCAAGCTTTACAGGTATTTGTCTAAACTTCATTTTTATTTCCGCTGACTGCACCTGCCCACGGAAGTATTTCAGATACCAGAGCAAACTGAGACGGAACATAGAACAGCCAGATAAGAGGAAGCCAGATGTTTCCAAGAGACGGATCGATATTAAAAAGCATAACGCAGATGTCACAGCCGCAGAAAAGCATCATTCCCCATCTTCTGGCATTATCCGCAGTTTTATTTCCTGAACCCTTAACAAATGCAATAACCGTATCAGTAACAAGCAATACAGCGTAGAAGATTGAGTACTTCATTAAAACATCAGAAGGTATGAAATAAACCCCTGTTATGACCAAAGCTGTTCCAAGAAGAGTAAGAATGCTGTAGAGCGGCTTCATACGAAGGAAATAGATCAGTCTGAAAGACTGTGCAAATATAAACGGGATCAGTCCGAAATCGTTTTCCATGACGATAAGAAGTACATCTGCAACTGCAGTAAAAACAAATGTCAGTATAAAAGCATAACGGTTATGCATGGAATCATAACGAAGAGAAAACAGAGACATCAGCATGATCATACTGATGAAGATAATACACAGATAAGCAGTATCAAACGGACCTCTGATATTGAAAGCCCAGTCAAGCAATATCAGACACAGTATCAGACCTGCCACAACGGCAAGATTTGTGAAAAGCTGTTTAATGTCCATTTCGGTTCAAATTATTCAATTATTACGGGAGACTTTCAAGTATATTGGCTATAATATGTTGTATATTAGAATGAAATCATAAAGCACGGAGACAGAAGATGATCAGCAGTATTGAAGGCAAGCTCGAGTATATTGGTCCGGATTACGTTATTCTGAATACCAACGGAGTCGGCTTCAAGATCATGACCCCTGCGCCTGCCTTCCTGGCAAACGGACAGACGGTCAAACTGTACACCTATCTGAGTGTCAGGGAAGATGCTCTCGTGCTCTTTGGTTTCAAGACTATGAGCGATCTTGATCTTTTCCAGATACTCATCAACGTAAATGGTGTCGGACCCAAGCTCGGTCTCTCAATGCTTGCCACCTATGACAGCAAAACGCTTACAACCGCGATCATCAACGGCAACGAAAGTATGCTCACATCCATATCAGGTCTGGGGAAAAAGACTGCCGCCAGGATCATTGTCGATCTCAAGGATAAAGTAGCTGAAAAATGGATCGGAGAGGTCGATACCGAAAGCACATCAAATTATGACAAGGATGTTGTTGATGCATTGATGGCACTGGGATACTCAGCAAGCGAGGCCGCATATGCTGTTTCGACCCTGCCTAAAGACAATAATCTGTCTCTGGAAGAAAAGATAAGGATCTCATTGAATTCATTTAACAAGTAGTTTGTTATATGGCAGATTTTCATATAAGAAGTGATTTTTCCCTGACCGGGCATCAGCCCCAGGCTGTTGATTCGATAGCAAAAGGTTTTCAGGAAGGCATGCATGAGCAGACACTGCTGGGCGTGACAGGTTCCGGCAAGACCTTCACCATGGCCAATGTTATCCAGAGACTGGGGAAGCCTACTCTGGTCATGAGTCACAATAAAACGCTTGCCGCACAGCTTTATGCCGAGCTCAAGGAATTTTTCCCTGACAATGCCGTCGAATACTTTGTTTCCTACTACGATTATTACCAGCCAGAATCATACGTTCCCAGCAAGGATATGTATATCGAAAAAGAGGCTGACATCAATGATGAAATAGACAGACTGCGACATGCAGCCACCCAGGCTCTGCTTACCAGACAGGATGTTATCATTGTTTCTTCCGTTTCATGTATCTACGGTCTGGGTGAACCTGAAGAATACAGTAAATTCATCCTTCAGCTGAAGGTCGGAGAAACCATCCGTCTCAAGCAGGTCCTGAATAAACTGATCTCAATGCAGTACACCCGAAATGACATTGATTTCACAAGATCGCGTTTCAGAGTCAAGGGCGATGTTCTTGAGATCTACCCTGCCAATGAAGAATCCGTGGTACACATTGATTTCTTCGGTGATGAAATAGAAAGAATTCTGATACTTGATCCTCTGACAGGTGAATATCTCAATGAAGTAAAAGATATTATGATCTTTCCTGCCAAGCATTATGTGACATCTGAAGGAAAACTGCAGGCCGCCATGGACGGTATACGTCAGGAACTTGCCGATCAGATCGCCATGTTCAAAAAAGAAGGTAAACTGGTTGAAGCTGCCAGGATAGAACAGAGAACGAATTTCGATCTTGAGATGATCGAACAGGCAGGCTACTGTTCAGGTATTGAAAACTATTCAAGACACCTTGAAGGAAGAGCTCCCGGAACACCTCCCTGGTGTCTGATTGATTATTTTCCAAAGGACTTTCTGCTTCTGATAGATGAATCTCATATGACCATTCCCCAGATAAGAGGCATGTACAGAGGTGACAGAGCACGAAAAGACACACTGATCGAATACGGCTTCAGACTTCCGTCTGCAAGAGACAACAGACCTCTTACTTTTGATGAATTCGATAACAAGATCAATCAGGTCCTGTATGTTTCCGCAACACCTGCAGACTATGAGATGGAAAAGAGTGAACAGGTCGTTGAACAGCTCATCCGACCGACAGGTCTGCTTGAACCTTCGATCGAGATAAGACAGACAAAAGGACAGATCGACGATCTGTACAGCGAGATACAGAAAAGGACAGATAAACACGAAAGAGTGCTTGTCACAACATTGACGAAACAGCTTGCAGAAAAGCTGTCCGAATATCTTATACAGATGGGAATAAAGGCAGCATATCTGCATTCAGAGATCGATACTTTTGAAAGAGTCCAGATATTAAGAGATCTCAGACTGGGAGTATATGATGTCCTGGTCGGCATCAACCTTCTCAGAGAAGGACTTGATCTGCCGGAAGTAAGTCTGGTGGCAATACTGGATGCCGATAAGGAAGGCTATCTGAGATCATATCAGGCGCTGATACAGACTATGGGACGAGCTGCAAGACACGAGGACGGGCACGTCATCATGTATGCTGATACAGTCACAGGCAGTATGCAGAGAGCGATCGATGAGTCCAACCGAAGAAGAAATATCCAGATTGATTACAATAACGCTCACAACATTACTCCCCACAGTATCAAGAAATCGATACATGATCTCACTGAAAGGATCCAGGAAGAGAACATCAAGAGCGGAAAAGAAAAGCCTCAGAATAAGCAGCCTGCTGAAAATCTTTCAAGAGAAGAAAAACAGAAGCTTATTCTGTCACTTGAAAAGAAGATGAAGCAGGCCGCCCGAAACATGGATTTCGAAAATGCCGCTGTCCTGAGAGACTATATCGTAAGCATAAAGAAAGACCTCATACTGGACAAACTTCCGGATCAACCGGATACAGACGAAGACTGAATTCACTGATTTCTTAATTTTTTTCAAAAACACCTCAATTACCTATTGCCAAAGTAGGTAAAGTGCTGTATATTTCTAATATCCTATTTTCTTGATAGGATTTAAGGAGGAAAGACTGATGTCAAAAATCTATGGAAGTGCACTGGAACTAATCGGAAAAACACCGCTGGTTGAAATAAAAAATATTGAAAAAGCAAAAGACCTCAAGGCAAGAGTACTGGTCAAGCTCGAATACTTCAATCCTGCAGGAAGCGTCAAAGACCGAATTGCAAAAGCAATGATCGAAGATGCGGAAGCAAGCGGAAAGCTGAAGAAAGGTTCAGTTATCATTGAACCTACATCAGGCAATACAGGCATAGGTCTTGCTGCCATTGCTGCAGCCAAAGGGTACAGGATCATCCTTACCATGCCTGAGACCATGAGTGTTGAGCGAAGAAACATTCTGAAGGCATACGGAGCAGAGATCGTCCTTACGGAAGGCGCCAAGGGAATGAAGGGTGCCATAGCCAAAGCAGATGAACTTGCAGCTGAAACTCCGGGCAGCTTTATTCCCGGACAGTTTGTAAATCCGGTCAATCCAAAGATCCACAGGGAAACAACCGGTCCCGAGATCTGGGATGATACTGACGGCGAAGTTGATATATTTATTGCCGGTGTAGGCACCGGAGGAACAGTCACCGGTGTCGGTGAATATCTGAAAAGCAAGAAAGCTTCAGTCAAGGTTTATGCGGTGGAGCCTGCCACTTCACCTGTTCTGTCCGAAGGCAAATCGGGTTCCCATAAAATACAGGGCATCGGTGCCGGATTCGTACCTGCCGTCCTGAACACTAGTGTATATGATGGTATTATTCCTGTTCAGAACGAAGATGCATTTGAGACATCCAAGCTTCTTACGAAATCTGAAGGCATTTCAACCGGCATTTCATCAGGAGCCGCACTGTGGGCTGCTCTTCAGCTTGCTGAAAAACCGGAAAACGCCGGAAAGACTATTGTTGTCCTGCTCCCTGACAGCGGCGACCGATACTATTCAACAGCTCTTTTTTCATAATGCCTCCTTTTATGGTTTTGGGGGATATCATCTTCTGATACATCAGAAAGGTGATATCCCCGAGTCTCACTCATAATTGATCATTTCAGGCATTTTTAAACATACCGAACAGAAAAATGAGGGGCAGCGAATGAATAACACATACAGAGACATTGTTAACCAGATCGACGGGAAAAAACCCGTTTGCATGAAAACCGTTTTTCACGGAGAAACCGGAGAAATCGGAAAGGACCTGACCCGTACCATTCTGACAATACCTACCGATGAGGTTTCACCAAGAAACGGAACCTACCAGGTCATTCTTCAGGAAGATGGGGATAAGAGTACCGTATATGAGCCGTTTATGCCGGCAGAGAGGATGATTATTCTCGGTGCCGGACACATTGCACTGCCCCTGTATGATTTCGCCGTAAAGTGCGGCTTTAATGTCACTGTATGTGATGACAGACCTGACTTTGCCAATACTGTCCGTTTCCCCAATGCTGACCACGTTATCTGCGACAGTTTTGAAAATGCGATAAAACAGTTCAATGTTTCACCTTTTGATTATGTAGTCGTCATCACCAGAGGACACCGACATGACGCCGATTGTCTGCGTGTGCTGTTACCCGGCACACAGCCGACTTATTTAGGTATGATCGGATCTATCAGACGAACGACAGGTCTCAAGCAGATGTTAAAAGACGAAGGCTATTCCGCAGACCTGCTTGAGAGTATCCATACTCCGATCGGACTGAAGATCGGTGCGGTTACCCCTTCTGAAATTGCCATTTCCATCATGTCGGAGATCATCTCATGCAGAAGACTCAGACATGAAGCAGGAAGCATGACTATTAACAGCGATTCAGACATAGAACCCTTCATGCTCAATTATCTTAAAGACAACAATGAACCGAATGCTATTGTCACAGTGATCGGGACAAAAGGTTCCACTCCGAGACGCCCAGGGGCAAAAATGTCAGTGAATACGATCGGAAAAGTGACAGGCAGTATCGGAGGCGGCTGCAGTGAAGCAGCGATCATTCATGATGCCATAAATATCATTGGAACAGGAAAATACAAGATCGTCGATATCAACATGACTAACGATGTCGTTGATTCTGACGGAATGGTATGCGGCGGTATAATGCGCGTTCTGATTGAAGACGATATCACCGCAAACAGCTGACAGTTTTATTTTCTTTTGCCTGTGGCAAGATCTTCAATGGAATACTTCTGGAAGAACTCTTTCAGGACGGCGTTGAAGTCCTTCCACATCGGGAGCGTGGTACAATGATCGGCCATCTGGCAGACTCCGGCTCCTGCGCTGAGACAGGAGACTACACTAAGCTCGAGTTCGGTAACGGAAATCACATCCCAGGCTGAAATCTCGGACGGATCCCTGGTCAGTTTATATCCCCCGTTCTTTCCTCGTACTCCGGTCACCAGGTTATTATGAACCAATGTTTTCAGAATAGCTTCAAGATACTTTTCAGAGATATTCTGTCTCTTTGCAATTGAATTAAGCGGTATATAGCCATCATCTATATGCTGTGCAATATCGACCATTACTCGAAGAGCATAACGTCCTTTTGTTGAAACTATCATATCGACACCTCTCCTCCGCAATTCAAGCCTATCATACAAGCAGGCAGACAAATTATCAATAATTACCCATTGACATTATAGGTTATTATTCATAAAATGCAAATACCTATAACTTAGTATGTAATATAGGGGGTGCTCATTATGAATAAACCTGTATACCTGGATAACGCTGCAACAACTCCGATCAAACCTGAAGTTCTGGAAGCAATGATGCCCTACTTAAAGGAACAATTTGGAAATCCGTCCAGCGCCTATACCTTTGCAGAAGATATAAAAGCAGATGTGGAAAATGCCAGAAAAACCATTGCCGATTTCATCGGGGCAGCATCAGATGAGATATATTTCACTTCGGGAGGGACCGAGTCCGACAACTGGGCACTTAACGGAATTGCATTTGCCCAGAAAGATAAAGGAAAGCACATAATTACAAGCAAGATCGAACATCATGCCGTTTTACATACCTGTGAATATCTTGAAAAACTCGGTTATGAGATCACTTATCTTGATGTAGGCTACAACGGATTAGTTGACCCACAACAGGTCAGAGAAGCAATACGTCCTGACACAATTCTGATCTCCGTAATGTTTGCGAACAATGAGATCGGAACGATTCAACCGATCAAAGAAATCGGAGAGATCGCACATGAGCATGGAATACCGTTCCATACTGATGCGGTTCAGGCTTACGGTCATGTAAGAATCAATGTAAATGAAATGAACATCGATCTTCTCAGTGTCAGCGGACACAAGATCAATGCTCCCGTGGGTATAGGTTTTCTGTATATCAGAACAGGTACAAAAATCGAAGCATTTATGCACGGAGGCTCGCAGGAACGCCATAAAAGAGCCGGAACGACCAACGCACCGGGAATCATCGGACTTGCCAAGGCGACTGAACTGGCCGATAAGTCTCTTGAAAAAAGAGCAGAATATGAAACACAGCTCCGTAACTATCTGATTGAACGTATAGAGAACGAGATCCCCTATTCATTACTGAACGGAGAAAAAACAAACCGTCTTCCGAACAATGCCAATTTTTCATTCGGTTTCATTGAAGGTGAATCTCTGCTTTTCATGCTTGACCGTATGTCTATCTGCGCATCAAGCGGTCCTGCATGTTCAACCGGATCTGTCGACCCTTCGCATGTTCTGACAGCATTAGGTCTGTCACGTGAGCTTGCACACGGATCACTCCGTCTGACGCTTTCGGAAGACACCACAAAGGAAGAAATCGACTATACGGTTGACTCCTTAAAAAAGGCATTGGAACAGCTCAGAGAAGCGTCACCCCAGTATCATGAATTCATAAACAGACACAGATAAAACCTTTTTTCATACGGTTCGCATTTCATAAAAATCGCACAGACACTTTCTGCCGCTGTTCAGCGACTTCAACGAATACAGGCTCCGTTTTATCTTTCTGCTGTCACATAAACTATAATATGATAAAGTTAGATTAATTCTATTTGGGAGAGACACTATGGCTATCAAAATCATGACCGACGGTTCTACAGATATTCCTCAGCAGATAATAGAGGATCTTGATATTCAGATCATTCCGATCCATGTACAGATCGGTGAAAAGGATTATGTTGTCAACGAGAACATCACATCTGATGAATTATATGAACAGTTATCATCTTCGAAGGAAGAACTGATCACAACCACCCAGCCTACTCCCCAGGAATTTGAAGATGCATTCAACGAAGCTGCAGCCACAAAATACAACGGCATTATCTGTATCGTAATGTCAAGCAAATTAAGCAAGGTCGGCGAAAATGCCAGATCTGTAGCCAAAAAACTCAGTCTTCCCTGTCCTATAGAAGTAATCGACTCAAAGACATTATCCAGCGGTACAGCACTGATCGTTATCGAAGCAGCCAGAATGGCTAAAAAAGGAAAAACCTTTGAGGAGATAGTTGAAAAAGTCAATGAGATGACCGGAAAGGTATCTCTTTCAATCATCTATCCTGATCTTGAGCAGCTGAACAAGAGCGGAAGACTCGGCAAGGTCGCTGTATTCTCAAAAACTATCCTGGGTGTCACTCCCGTCATAGAAATGGAAAACGGAGAGCTTACTCCTGTTGCACAGGTAAGAACCAGACGAAAAGCTATCGACAAGCTCTATGAAATAATCAAAAACACTTCAGACATTGAAGAAATGTTCGTGACATACAATACCAGACCTGAAGAAGCATATGCTTTTGTGAACGGTATCACTACTGTGGATCACAGGATCATAACTCTGAACAGACTGGGACCTGCTCTGTCTTTCTACTGCGGAACAGGACTTCTTGCTGTTGCTATAAGAACAAAATAGATCAGCTGTTCAGGATAAACGAGGTCAGTTCTTTCGGATCGTGTGCAAAGAATAACGGTTCGACCTGTCTGAGAACATCTTCACTGATGAAACCCCATGTTACGAGCGCACAGTCGCACCCTGCAGCTGTTGCAGCATGGTAATCCGTAATCGAATCACCCGCATAAAGCGTTTCATCCGGGGTGACATCCAGTGCCTTCATAGCCGCAATGATCATGTCTGGGGCAGGCTTTCTGTTTATTTCAGGAGTTTCTCCAATGCACGGGAAGTTGTACTTTGCAAAGAAGTGATCATTCAGTCTTATTACTGCTTCCTCTGCCTTATTTGAAGCAACGGCCATTTTAATGCCGTTTTTCTGCAATGTGTCCAACATATCCATTATTCCGGGGAACGGTTCAGAACCGGCCGTACAAGTCTTGTCGTAATGGTCCAGAAACAACCGCTTGGCTTTTTTAAGTTCCTGCGGATCGGTATCAGACGGAAAACTCTTCTTGATCAGTTCAAAGACACCAAGCCCGGTATTCCTTCTGACAGTATCGATATCCTTTTCCTGAAATCCATACAGCGCCAGTGAATAATTGACGCTGTATAACAATCCTTCAAGTGTGTCGAGGAGAGTTCCGTCGACATCGAAAACAACTGCTTTATATTTCACGGTTAATACCCATATTCATCGTCGTCATCATCGGGAACTTCTGCTCCGCCGTCCATATCATTGAACTCTTCCTGGAAACGATCGTTCAGACGTGCAGCTCTGGGATAACCGATATTAAGCTTTCTCTGAAGCAGAGAAGTCGTAATCTTAGTGGTCTTGGCAAGTTCCCTTACCTTAGGCATAAGAGGATCTTCATTCGGAGTATTCTTTGAAGCACCGCCTGCAGCTGCAGGAATAGGAACAGTGGTGAGATCGATCATAGGAGTATTGGGACCGTTCTGCTGTCCCCAGAAATAAACAAGTCTGTCGATCTCTGCATCTGAAACATAACATCCCTGGAGTCGCATAGGCTTGACGCCCTGAGGTGAATAAAGCATATCACCATGTCCGAGAAGCTTTTCAGCACCGGCCATATCCAGAATTGTCTTTGAGTCGACATATGATGTTACGGCAAAGCTGATTCGTGTCGGGAAGTTATTCTTGATCAGACCGGTGATAACATCGACTGAAGGTCGCTGTGTGGCAACCACCAGATGGATACCGACTGCTCGGGCCAGCTGTGCCAGTCTGGCAAGGATAGTTTCACATTCACTGAAGCCTGTCATCATAAGATCGGCAAGTTCATCGATGATAAGAACGATGTTAGGCATACGTTCTGTGCCGACTCTGCCTTCATTGTACTGTGCGATATTTCTGGCATGAGCCTTCTCCATGATCTTAAGACGGTTTTCCATTTCCATCTGCAGCCATCGCATGGCAGCCATAGCTTTGTCAGGTTCAACGATAACAGGAGTAAGCAGATGCGGAATGGTCCTGTACTGGGTCATTTCAACTCGTTTGGGATCGACCATGATGATCTTGAGTTCGGTCGGAGTATTATTCATAAGCAGACAGCAAATCAGAGCATTGAGACATACTGTTTTACCGCTGCCGGTAGCGCCTGCGATAAGCACGTGAGGCATCTTGGCAAGATCGGCACTGACAAACTCACCGCTCGATCCCTGTCCGAGAGCAATGGCAAGCTTGGATTTGGCCGAGATCTTTCTGAAGGAATCAGACTCAACATTGGATCTGAGAGACACCATCGAATAGACCTTATTCGGGATCTCAATACCGACATAGCTCTGGTTTGGAACAGGTGCTTCGATTCGGATCGAAGGAGCCTGAAGTGCAAGAGCAAGATCATCAGCAAGATTCTTGATCTTATCCACCTTGATCCTCTTGCCGGGGATCTTTTCTTCGACAATTATGGGATTGCCCTCTTCATCTACAGTCTTGACCTTGTTGATTTTATATTCAAAACCGGGTTCCACACCGAACTGTGTGATGGTCGGGCCGGGATTGATGGCAACTACTCTGGCATCAACGCCATATGAAGCGAGAGCTTCCTCAAGGATATCCGCTCTGTGCTGGTTGTCTTCCTCATCAAAGGAAGGCCCTTCAGACGGAACAAGAAGATCAGTTGTCGGAAGCTTCCAGCCGTCATCACACGGTGCAATAGCATCAAGATTGGGACGCCAGTTCTCGGGATCGGGTCCTATAGTCGGACTCATCACCGGAGTATACGGGCCCGATGCCTTGTTGGATTCTATTTCAGCCTGCAGTTCAGCTTTTTCCTCATCCTCAGGAGAGAGATAAGGATTACTCTTCACTGTTTTTTTTTGAGGGGTATCAACCGAAGCAGCTTTTGCTGCCTCTTCTTCTTTCTTGATAGCACTGTCACGTTTGAAGTCTATGGGCAGGAACTGTGAAGAAACAGTATCTGCTGAGGACTTAAAACCTGAACCGGCCTTCGAAGATGAAGGTTTATATGGATTAGCACTGTTTGAAGGCTTATAGTTTGCAAAATCAGTCTTGGGTGTATTGGATGCAGGCTGGTAATTGGCATAATCCGTTTTGGGAGCAGAGGGAGCCTGATATGAACCTGAAGGAGCAGATGATGCAGGAGTATACGGATTATAGGATGATCCGGCCTGGGGCTTTGCAAACTGATAATCATTGAAATTAACTGACGGTCGTTCAACAGGAGCATCTGCACGGCTGGGTGAAGTTGAAGAATATGATGATGAAGGTGCAGCTGTATTTACAAAGCCGTATGTGCCGTATTTGCTTGATGAATTGGGAGCAGGACCTGATGTCTTCGGAGCAGACGGTTTGGCAGATGATGCCGCATTTCTTTCTGCTTCCTGATATTTTCTGGGATCGACAAATCCATCCAGTCCGCTGTACTTAGGCTTCTTGGCAGGCTGATAATCGATCTTTTCACGCGCGACAGCAGTTCGTCCGGTGATCACGGGTGAATTACCGGTCGCATAGTTTCGTGTCTGTGATGCTGCAGCAGGTTTCTGCTGATACTGCTGCTGAGGAGTTTTCTGTGACTGCTGAGGCTGAGCATAGCCATACATCGGCTGGGCATACTGATCATTGTATGCACTCTGAGGCAGGTTATATGAAGGAGTATAAGGCTGTCCGGGTGAATCAACGTCATAGATCTGATCGGCACCGCCCTGTACCTTCTTTTTCTTCTTTTCCTCTTTTTCGGAACCGTCAGACTGGAACATTCCAACAAATGAATGATACAGATTCTTCAGGATCTTCCATGTGAGTTTTGGAAGGAGGACCATGAAACCGATTATGAAAAGAGCAACGACTCTCAGATAATTAATGCCGATGGTATTTCCCACAATTGCTTTTCCGATATGACCGCCGAGGTCGAACAGGCCGAGGATACCCCATACAGCAAAGACCAGGATAATTCCGCCGATCCACCAGTGCCAGAGTCTGACACGCAGCTTATTGACAAAGAGATCATGCAGGGCACGTCTCTGGAGAATGGCGATAGCAACAAGCACTGCTGCCATGATCAGAACAAGTCCCCATCCTACCCATGCATAGGCAGTATTGAACACTTTCTGAGTGAATTCCGAAATACGGTCTTTCTGCCAGAGGATAATAAATGCCAGGATAGCAGTAATGAGAAGGCCCCAAAACAGAGCAAGAGTCACTCCTCCGGGTTCGCCTTTACGTCTCCTGTCCTGATTAAAATCAGGTTCTCTGTATTTCTTTCCTTTTTCTTCTTCCTTATCGAAAGACTTTGAACTGCTCTTTGCCCTTCTGTCAGAAGGATTATAGGTTTTAGTCCTTTTTGTAATCGGGGAAGCAATTACTTCTTCATCATCGTTAACAACATTTTTTCTGGCCATACTCTACACCTGTACAACGACCGGCATTATCATCGGTCTTCGTTTTGTATTTTCATAGAAATATTTGTCCAAAGCACTCTTAATAACTTCTTCCAGGAAATCGTGATCGACCGGAAGTCTCACAGCTTTGATTATAGCTTTTTCAAGAATATCCTTTGAACCTTCCACCAGGTCTTTTGATTCGACCACATCAATAAAGCCTCTGGTAACAATATCAGGTCTGGCTGCCATTTCCCCGGTCTGGGAATTGACAGTGACGATAGCAACAACGATGCCGTCTCTTGAAAGCATCTTTCTGTTTCTGAGAATAATACCGCCCACATCTCCGACTGAAAGACCGTCGACATAGACGTTACCGCTGGTCACCTTGCCGACCACCTGTCCCTTTTCCCTGTCGAGTTCCAGAACATCTCCGTTGCTGAGGATAAAACTCCTCTCGGGAGGAACACAGATCGCATTGGCAAGCTTTGCATGAGCAGACAGGTGTCTGTACTCACCGTGGACAGGAACAAAGAATTTCGGTTTAACAAGGCTCAGTATCAGTTTAAGTTCTTCCTGTGAGGCATGTCCGTGGACATGTACTCCGGCGCTGGTTCCATGATAGACATCAGCGCCCAGTTTGAATAATGTATCGATAGTACGATTCACAAGTCCTTCATTACCGGGGATCGGAGAGGCTGAGATAATGACGGTGTCGCCCTTGACGATCCGAAGCTGTCTGTAGGCCTGATTGGCAATACGAACAAGTCCCGAAGTAGGTTCACCCTGGGAACCGGTGGTAACCACAACAACTCTGTTTTTGGGTGTCTTGGGAAGATCCTCCATGGTACCGATGACTTTCTTAGGATCCTTCAGATATCCGAGTTCCATACCTATACGGGAGTTATCGAGCATGGATCTTCCGATAAAGAATACTTTACGGTTATTTCTGGCAGCGGCATCGACGATCTGCTGCATACGTGAGATCAAAGAGGCAAATGTAGTAATAATGACTCGGCCTTCGGCGTGAGACATGATACGTTCGATCGAAAAGCCAACAACACTCTCAGAAGGAGTATAACCGGGGGTCTCGGCATAGGTCGAATCGCTCATAAGAAGCAGTACGCCCTGATTGCCGGCCTGTGCCAGTTTTGAAAGATCGGTGGGAGCTCCGCTTGCCGGAGTATAATCGATCTTGAAGTCTCCGGTGTGAACGATAGATCCGATCGGAGTATTGATTATCATACCGACAGCGTCAGGAATGCTGTGGCAGACAGGGAAAAATTCGACCTTGAAGCATCCGGCAGTGAAACCGGAGCCCGGAGAAATAACATGATATTCAGCCTTATCCCGGGCCTTCATCTTTACACTGATAAGACCCTTGGCCAGCTTTGTGCAGTAAATAGGGACTTTAAGCTGAGGGATAACATAAGGCAATGCTCCGATATGGTCTTCATGGGCATGAGTGATTGCAACGCCCCGGATCTTTGCCTGATTTTCAACCAGATAACTGATATCGGGAATAACGAGGTCAATGCCGACCATTTCCGCATCCGGGAACATAACCCCGCAGTCAACGATAAGAATATCATCGCCATATTCAATGGCGGTCATATTCTTGCCGATCTCGCCGCAGCCTCCCAGAGGGATTATCCTCAGTTTGGCATCGCTGTTCACTTTTGCTATTTTTGTTTCTGTTTTCTTTTTATAATTTCTTCTGTAATAAGTCATCAGTACCTACGTATCAGAAAAGCTTCATCTGAAAATCACTTTTCTGAATTTCTTCTTTATTATTCTTTTCTTCCATATTTGAAGCTGCCGAAGTCATTTTTTCTTCAGCAGCTGCAGTTTCATTTGTTTCAACAGTTTCTATCTGTTTTTCGGCTGAAGGTTCAACCTTTTTTGACGGTCTCAGATCACCGGTTTTTAGAAGCTCTATCAGCTTTGGTAATTTTAACATATCTTTGATGGCAATTTCTCGCAGACCGGGCTGGTGGAGTGTTGCCGCCGGATGATACATCGGCATATAGCATATTCCGTCTTTTTTCATATACGGCTGCCCATGCACTCTTGAGATACTGAACCCGGGAAGGAACATTCCCATGGAATACCTTCCCAGTGTAACTATGATCTTAGGTTTTATTATCTCGATCTGTCTGTCCAGATAAGTTTTGCAGTTTGCGATCTCGTCAGGAGCCGGATCCCTGTTTTCAGGCGGTCTGGTCTTGATCACATTGGTTATATATACGCTTTCTCTCGAAAGTCCCGCCGCTTCCAGCATCGTATCAAGGAATTTTCCGGCGTTGCCGACGAACGGTCTTCCCTGTTCGTCTTCATTTTTTCCGGGAGCCTCCCCGATGAACATAATTCCGGAGTAAGGATCGCCCTCCCCTACCACTGCATTATGACGGTACTGGGATATCGCGCATTTTTTACAATTCTTTATGACCCCGGCAAGTTCTGCCAAAGCCGCTTCTTTGTCGATTTCTTCAGTCATTACAATAAAATTATCTCACATTGCTTGATTATATTGAAACACCAGGCAACATTTTTTTCACATTTCTTTCTTCGGGAAACAAAGGCCTGTTATGTTATCATTATCTGTATGGAAAACGACATTATTTCATCCCTCAACAAGGAACAAAAAGAAGCAGTTACTACGATCGAAGGGCCTGTGCTTATTATTGCAGGACCCGGCTCCGGAAAGACAAGAGTGATCACTCACAGGATCGCTTACATGATCCACAATATGGGTATAAGCCCGTGGGATATACTGGCTGTGACCTTCACCAACAAAGCAGCCAACGAAATGAAAGAAAGACTGGTGTATCTTGCCGGTGATGCATCAAAAGATGTGAACATGGGAACATTTCACTCGATCTGTTCACGCATACTGAGAAGATCAGGCGAAGCAATAGGTATTCCCAAGGAGTTTGTGATCTACAACGATGACGATCAGATAAGTCTGATAAAAAGGTGTTTTACCGAACTGAATATTGATCCTAAGCATTTTCAGCCAAGAGCAGTTTTATCAAGAATATCCGAAGCAAAAAACCAGATGATCAGTCCCCAGGAATATTCACAGATGGGACACGGATATTTTGAAGAGATCGTCGACAGAGTTTACGAACGCTATCAGGGTCTTCTCAAGACTATGAACGCACTGGATTTTGATGATCTTCTTCTGGAAACCGTCAGGCTATTCAAGGATTCTCCCGATACCCTGGCTTATTATCAGAGAAAATACCAGTACATCATGGTGGATGAATTCCAGGACACCAATATCGTTCAGTATGAGATGGTCAGACTTCTCTCCCTTACCCATCATAATCTGTGCGTGGTCGGAGATCCCGACCAGTCGATTTATTCATGGCGAGCGGCAGACATCCGCAATATCCTCAATTTTGAAAAAGACTTCAAGCATTACGGAGTAAAAGTCGTCGAACTCGGACAAAACTACAGATCGACCAAGACCATCCTGGATATTGCATCCAGTGTGATCGCCCTCAACAAGGACCGTAAAAAGATAACACTCACAACCGACAATGACAAAGGATCTCTCGTATCAGTTTCAGCACTGTATGATGAGAGAGAAGAAGCAAACTTTGTCGTACGTACGATCGATAATATGGTCAGCGAAGATGAATATGAACTGGCCGACTGTGCAGTGATGTTCAGGACCAATGCCCAGTCACGTGCCCTTGAAGAAGCGTGTATGCGCTACAAAATGCCTTATAAACTGGTGGCAGGAACTCGTTTCTACGAAAGAAAAGAAATCAGGGATGTTATCGCCTATTTCAAAGTCATCTACAATCCCAGTGACGATATTTCTCTGCAGAGGATCATCAATACCCCGGTGAGAGGTATCGGTGACAAAACTGTGGATCTGGTGATGGAACATGCCAGAAAACTCAACATCTCAATGTTCTCGGCACTTGAGGATCTCACTTCCCCCAATAACCCCAATGATGTGTTCACATCCCGCACCCTGAACAAGCTGTCGGGCTTTATGGAAATGATCAACAAAATGAAGGAACTCAGTTTTGAGCTTGATATCTCAAAACTGTTCGATTATGTCGTTGATAAAGCCGGTTTCAAGGCATCTTTTGAAGGACTTGCCGACGGTGAAGACCGATGGGCAAACATCACGGAACTCAGAAACGTATTTGAGCAGTACGATGCACTGGAGCAGAAGGAACAGCTGGCAGCCATGCTCGAAGGTGTTTCACTGGTATCGGATGTCGATTCATATGACAATACAAAATCCGGAGTGACTCTTATTACTCTTCATCAAGCCAAGGGCCTTGAGTATCCTGTGGTATTCATGGTCGGCATGGAGGAAGGAATACTTCCCCATATGAGATCTTTTGATGATCCTGCACAGATGGAAGAAGAGCGAAGGCTCTGTTATGTCGGTATCACAAGAGCCAAGGAAAGACTCTATTTCACAAGAGCAATGAAGAGAACGGTAATGGGAAACACCCAGGCCAATCCTCCCTCCCGTTTCCTCAGCAACATTCCTGAAGATGATATCTCTCCTGAATCACTTCCGTTTACAGTCAAACGCACAAAGGTAGAAGACACATTTGCTGTCAACGAACCTGATGCAGCAGAAGATATGCCGGTATTCAAACCGGGAGACCGCGTATCACATTCCGTCTTCGGAATCGGTACGGTAATTACCTACAACAAAGTTAGAAATGATGCCGAAGTCGTCGTAAATTTCAAGGATAGAGGACTCAAGAAACTCATGCAGAGTCTTGCTCATCTGAAGATGGAGAAATAGGAAATGTCTATTCAATTACTGACTGATGCAGTTATAGGAAGGATCGCTGCCGGAGAAGTCATCGAGAGACCTGCTTCCATCGTAAAGGAAACAGTCGAAAATGCCATAGATGCCGGAGCAACCTCCATTGAGATAAGGATAGAGAACGGCGGTATCGATCTTATTGAAGTCAGTGACAACGGATGCGGTATCCCTCACGAAGAAGTTGAACTTGCATTCCAGAGACATGCCACCAGTAAGATCAGATCATTCGATGACATGCAGGAGCTGGATACACTGGGGTTCAGAGGCGAAGCGCTTCCCAGCATAGCAGCGGTATGCGATACAGAGTTCTGCACCCGTTCAAAGGATGAAGACGTCGGAACACGTCTCGTGATAAATGACGGAAAGCTAGTATTATCGGAAAGACTGTCAAGACAGCAGGGAACAACGATAACTGCAACTCATCTCTTTGCCCAGGTGCCGGTCCGTCTCAAATTCCTGTCTTCCCCGTCGACTGAAGCATCCAAAGTCGCAAGTATCGTTACCCAGTACGCCCTCTCCTATCCCGAAATAAAGTTCAAATTCATCTCAAATGATAAGATCGCACTGGAGACAACAGGCAACGGCTCACTTCAGTCTGCGCTTGTCAGCGTATACGGAATAGATACTGCTGAGAAGTTCCTGACGATCGACCCGTTTGTTTCAGAAGACGGAACGATAGCCATCACCGGAATGGTCACATCCGCTGCCGTCAGCCGTGCAACGAATAAAAACATCAGCATCTTCGTCAACCGGAGATGGACTAATATGAGCAGGCTGGTTTATGCAGTAGAACTGGCATATCAGGGAATGCTCATGACAAAGAGATATCCGATGGCCGTTATCAATATCCAGATCGACCCTGAACTTGTTGATGTGAATATCCATCCGTCAAAGAATGAGGTCAAATTCAATGATGAAAGCCGCATCTTCGGTCTTCTAACAAAAACTGTAAAGAATACTGTGACAGGAGAATCGATACCTGTCAGTATTGCAGAGAATCCCATTCCGTCATTTGAAGAAATAACCGACAAGACCTTCGATACACCCAGTTCACATCCCTACACCGAGCATGAATTTATTCAGCCTAAAACGATCATCAATCCGGTATCTCATCAAACTGAACAGAAAACCGCTCCCATTCCGATGACACAGCTGCTCCCTATACTCAATGTCATCGGTCAGTACAAGACCTGCTATGTTGTCTGTGAAGGACCTGACGGGCTCTATCTGATCGACCAGCACGCAGCACATGAAAGGGTGAGGTTTGAACAGGTCATCAAGGAATATGAAGAACACAAGGCATCAGTACAGCCTCTTCTCAATCCTGAGATTCTGGATCTTACACCGCAGCAGTCAGCCATTCTGTCGACCACGATATCCGTATTCAAGGAAGTCGGCTTTGATATCGAATCCTTCGGTGACAGTCAGTACATCGTACGTTCCATACCGACCATTCTGATCGACCGGGACTGGAGACAGGTCTTCAAGGATATTCTGGACAGAGACGGCAGTAATCCCAGAGAGTTTCTGAACCATCTTCTCTCTACGGTAGCCTGCCACAGTGCTGTCAGATTCGGACAGAAGCTGAACATGGATGAGATGAAGGAACTGATCAGACTGCTTGAGAAAGTAACGATTCCGCATACCTGTCCGCACGGACGTCCGCTCATGCTCTATATCTCAGAGCAGAGACTTATCAGGGAATTCGGAAGAACAGGCTAGAAATCAAATTTGATATTTGGTGAACCGATCTTACTGAAAGGCCAGTAGCTGAACAGGACACGTCCTACGATATAATCTTTTTCTGCGAAATATCCGTCGTGGGAGTCAAAAGATTGGTTCCTGTTATCTCCCAGGACATAGTAACAGCCTTCAGGAATCACACCCGAATGGTGATTATAGTTCGGAGATTCTTTTATATATGGTTCATTCAGTACATGCCTTGAA
>JAEESL010000075.1 GCA_016286345.1 Dehalococcoidales bacterium
ATTCTTCCATATCATTCCTTACAAGTAATGGTGAAAAAACAACTTACAGACCCCGACGGTCCAAAATCTTATCTAATGTAGGTCTGCTTACGCCCAGTTCTTTCGCAATTCCGGTTTTGCTTATCTTGTGGTTCCGGTATTCTTCATAAAGAGCAGACAGCTTGTCCTCGTCGATTTCCTTTTGTTTTCCGCCTTTGTATTTGCCTTCAGCCTTTGCTATGGCAATGCCTTCTGCCTGCCTTTTACGGATGGTCAGACGTTCCTGTTCAGCCTGTGATGCAAGGACTTCAACAAGGATGTTGTTTACCATATCCAGTATCCATTCCTGCCCCGGTTCGGGCTTAAAATTGCTTGTGGGGATATCCAGGATGCGTACTCTGATATCGTGGTTTTTAAAATATTCCAGCTCGTCCTTGATGGCCTTTTTGCTCCTGCCGAGGCGGTCAAGGGACATGACGACCAGAGTATCCCCGGAACGCAGCATATGTTTTTTTAGTGCCTGGTACTCAGGGCGGTCCATGTCCTTGCCGGATCTTTTTTCAGTTATGATGTCACGCTCATCGGCCCCGTCAGCCTTGAATGCCTCAATCTGCCGGGAGAGGTTCTGAGAGGCAGAAGAGACGCGGGCATAATAGAAGGTTTTGGATGTCATAAAAGCCTCCTTTAAACAAACATCTGCTGAAGCAGACCTTTCTTGTATTCTTTCATGGCATCAAGCTTACGCTGATGAAGGGTGATAAGGTTGTCAATCTGACTAAAAAATTCTCCAATCTTAGTCTGCTCTTCAATATAAGGAAGCATAAACTCAGTCTTTAGAAAATTATCATTATACAATCTCTTGATCGTAGAGCCTTCACATGACCATTCGACAACACTGTATAAAACCTTTAAAAAAGCATTATCAATATTGTCACCATGTTTTAACCAAACAATATTTGAATCCTGAAAATACTCGTCTTCTCCTGTATATTCAACGGTTCTTCCGATACTTCCAGATGCAGAGATCAAAATATCACCTTTGCTCGGATATTGGTATGCTTTCTTATATTCCTCAAATAACTCTCTCGAAATATATGCATCCGGAGTGCCTCCAAACGTTCCAATCTTGTAAAATGGAACATCACCTTCTTCAGAAGTTTGTTCTTTGAAAATTCTCTTACACATGGCAACCGAGCCAACATCTCCAAACTTACGCTGTTCCCAATCGTCAGTAAAACCGGGGAATCTCAACTCCGGAACATTTTCACCCTCTTTCGGGAACATTTTTTGCAGCAACCCTTTTTTGTATTCCTTTATACCATCAAGCTTACGCTGATGAAGGGTGATAAGGTTATTGAGATTAGCGAAAAGTCTTGCAATCTGAGCTTGTTCATCAACAGAACCAGGAATATAAAACTCTGTATTTGATACTAATTTCCAATCAGCTCTTGGCATTTTTGTTCCTGAAGACTGATTTGCTGCATTATCATATTGAGGCGTTTGAATAAGCCAATAAAGGAAATTCTTATCCATATTTATCGGGCGTAAAACCCACCAATCTCCTACTGCAACGCCCTTAAAATCAGGGTTTAGCCAGTTATGCAGATATGGACGAAGCTTTCCATAAAGAACATCATCTTCTGTGAAATAGATTCCGTTTTTTTCAGTATCTTTGGAATAAATATCCTTATTGAGTTCTCCTTGCTCTGAAATAACATCCTCATATTCTACACATGGATTTTCTGAATCTGAAACCATTGTACTTGATTGTCTTTGGGCAAATTCTTCGAACTTACGCTGTTCCCAATCGTCAGTAAAACCAGGAAATCGCAATTTAGGTATCCTTTTATTCTCCATAGTCTTTACCTCGTTCAAAATGGGAAATCCAATCCAAGATCATCAAAGGACTTCTTTAGTTCAGAAGACACCGTAGAAATCTCATCATCAATAGCAGAAAGGTCCTTTGCCACACTGCCAAGGTCTATCTCTTCCTCTTTTTCAGATGTATCAACATACCTTGGGATGTTAAGGTTGTAGTCGTTTGCCTTGATTTCATCCATGTCTGCAACGTGTGCAAACTGCGGGATATCCTTGCGGTCTACATAGGCCTCTACGATTCTTTTGATATGCTCGTCAGACAGCTCGTTCTGGTTCTTGCCCTTTATGAAGCCTTTGCTTGCGTCAATGAATAGGATATTGTTACTGTTCCCATTTCTCTTGCTCTTAAGCACAAGGATACATACAGGAATTGATGTTCCATGGAAAAGATTTGCAGGCAGTCCTATAACAGCGTCAAGCCTGTTTAATGTCTGAACAAGGTATTTCCTTATATCTTCCTCGGCGCCGCCTCTGAACAGGACCCCGTGGGGAAGAAGAACAGCTACTCGTCCGTCAGATTCATCCATGTGATATACCATGTGCTGAAGGAAAGCAAAGTCCGCATGGGATTTGGGGGCAAGTTTGCCTACTCCGGAATACCTGGGATCATCAAGAAGCTTTGAATTTGCGTCCCATTTTAGGCTGTAAGGTGGGTTGCAGACTTGTACAGTAAGTTTGAGGTCCTCGCCGTACATATCATTTGTGAGGGTATCTCCCTTGTTGATAGTAAAATTCTGATAATCAACGCCATGCATGAGCATATTCATACGGCACAGGTTGAAGGTTGTAGGATTGTTCTCCTGCCCGTAGTAATGCCCGACACGTCCTGTTGTAAGGTGCTTTCTCACGTCAAGGAGCATGGAACCGGATCCGCAGGTACAGTCCCCGACTGTCTTGGCTTCATCAAGCCCGACAGTTGCAAGGGTGGCGCATAGGGTGGAAGGGCCGACCGGGGTAAAGAACTCCCCGCCTTTCTTTCCGGCACCCGACTGGAAAAGCCCTATAAGTATCATGTAAGCAGTCCCCAGTACATCAAATTCATGGTCGTTAAGATCCATGTTGATCTCTGCGATCTTAGAGATAACCTTGCCGATCTTGTCGGTCCTTTCTGATACGGTATCACCAAGTCTTGTATCCTGAAGACGCATATCATCAAAGAGACCTGCAAACGCAGCTTCGGACTGATGCCCGAGGGTAGAGCCTGACAGTTCTTTTACTGCGCGTTCATAGTCCTCTACGGAGAACTTATCACCGTCACCTGTGGGCTTTACTATTTTTCTGTACAGCTCCCGGAACAGATTTTCCGGCTTTATTATATAGCCCAGATGGTCGATGCTCCATTGCTCGACTACAGGCTTGAAATCAGCATCAGTGAAGGCTTCCTCATATGTAAGGTTATCTTCCTGCAGGATCTCCTGCATATACTGCTCGGTCCTCTCAGAGAGGTATCGATAGAAGATCGTTCCGAGAATATAGTTGCGAAACTCGTTTGCATCCATGCCTCCCCGCAGGTCATTTGCAATCCCCCAGAGCTGGGAAGACAGGTCCGCCGCCTGCTGTTGTACTTTATCTGTGTTGATAGCCATTATTCGCCCTCCGCTTTGTATTTTTTATAAAGCTGCTCGACAAATTCCTTTATTGTGCTGGTAAGTTTTGTGAGCTTTAAAAGTCCGAGTTTATATGCGAGAAGTCTTTTCCTTATCGCTTCATCTGATATGCTGCCATTGAAGATGTATTCAACAAAGATGTCATTCACAGCTTCGTAGTCGATGTTGTTCTCAAGGGCAAAGTCTTCCATCTCTGCCTGCTGGTGCTCTTTTTCAAACTCTTCATATGCAGCCTGTATATCTGCGTCGTTTGGCAGGTCATAGAACCTTGTCTTGATGAACTCCACCATTATGTCTTTCTTTGCACGCAGGGATTCGTTATCGGAACGCTCGATCTCCCTGAGAACAAGATCAATGTCTTTTTCCAGGTCTGCCTTGTTTTTATTATTCTTCTGAGAAGATTTGAGCAGGTTCAGTATGTAAACGACATTTATCCTGTCAGTGCGTACAAGCTCTATATCAAAGTCAACATCAACAGGAACAGGGACCTTTGAACCCGGCTTTGAGAGCTGGTCTTTGTAGTACAGATACCAGGACTTATAGCCTTCGTACTCATCCTCATCCATAACCACCCCAAGATCCGCCCAGTCAAACTTTGAGAAAGTCTTTAGCGTCGCCAGCGTTCCTACCATTGTGCGGAATGCAATGATAAACATGCGGATCTCATCTTCATTAGTAAGCTGTCCGGCATCATCAACAGTCGGAACCACTTTTCT
>JAEESL010000076.1 GCA_016286345.1 Dehalococcoidales bacterium
CCGTATGAGTTTGCGCCCCGACGCCCCGGAGATGTTGCGGCCTGCTGGTCTTCGCCGGAGAAGGCATGGAAAGAATTGGGCTGGTCTGCTGAAATGAGCCTCAAAGATATGTGCCGCGACAGCTGGAATTGGCAAAAGAAGAATCCGCATGGGTATGAATAAGCCCGTTTTCGGATATCTCGTATTCGCTTAGTGTTCTTAGAATGGAAGATCTCGCATCCTGATCGACCTGTACACGGCGGAGCAGGTTTGGGAATCAGACTTGCTCCGTCAGTTTTTCTGAGATTATGAAGCGGCTTAGACTATTCATAGTCAGAGTTTCTCAGAACACGGTAAGCATATCTTCGTTGAGTTTGTTTGAATTACAGCAGATCCTCTTCTTGCCTGAAAGCACCGAAGGCGTAGCCGTTGGCGCAGTCACGGCGCTGGGCTGTCAGCCGGAGGGTGAAACCCAGCAGGAGAAAGCACAGGTCAGCGCCGGAATGGAATAGATGAGGGTGCAGGACAGTGAACATTTTGGTCACCGGCGGAGCCGGATACATCGGCTCTCACACCGTTGTTGAACTGATCAATGCGGGCCACAGAGTAGTTGTGGTAGATAACCTTTCAAATTCTTCCGTTGAAGCACTGCGCTGCGTGGAACGCACCACAGGCGCCTCGATTCCATTATTTTGCCGGGCTGAAGGCTGTAGGAGATTCCGTTTCTAAGCCCTTGGAATACTACGACAACAATATCTGCGGGACGCTCGTTCTCGTAGACGTTATGCAGAAGAATGGCTGCAAAAACATGATCTTCAGCTCCTCAGCAACGGTTTACGGGGAGCCGAACCAATTACCGATCTCAGAGGACTGCCCGAAAGGCCGTTGTACCAATCCTTATGGGTGGACGAAATGGATGATCGAACAGATCCTGACCGATTTGCATACGGCGGATCATGGCTGGAATGTGGTACTGCTCCGCTATTTTAATCCCATCGGTGCGCATCTCAGCGGCCTGATCGGAGAAGACCCGGCCGGCGTCCCTAATAACCTTATGCCTTATATCACCCAGGTGGCCGTCGGCAAGCTCGATAAGCTCCGTGTTTTCGGCAACGACTATGATACGCCGGACGGCACCGGCGTGTCCGAGACTACATCCACGTTGTGGATCTGGCTCGTGGTCATGTGAAGGCCCTGGCGGCCATAGAGAAAAACTGCGGGTTCGGAGTTTTCAATCTCGGCACCGGAAGGGGCTACAGCGTGCTTGAAATCATAGCAGCTTTTGAGGACGCGACGGGAATCAATATCCCGTATGAGTTTGCGCCCCGACGCCCCGGAGATGTTGCGGCCTGCTGGTCTTCGCCGGAGAAGGCATGGAAAGAATTGGGCTAGTCTGCTGAAATGAGCCTCAAAGATATGTACCGCGACAGCTGGAATTGGCAAAAGAAGAATCCGCATGGGTATGAATAAGCCTGTTTTCGGATATCTCGTATTCGCTTAGTGTTGTGAGAATGGAAGATCTCGCATCCTGATCGACCTGTACACGGGGGAGAAGGTTTGGGAATCAGACTTGCTCCGTCAGTTTTTCTGAGATTATGAAGCGGCTTAGACTATTCATAGTCAGAGTTTCTCAGAACACGGTAAGCATATCTTCGTAGAGTTTGTTTGGATTACAGCAGATTCTCTTTAAGAAAGAAAGCACCAAGGGTGTTTCTGTGAATCAGATCACTGCAATCGACTATGACGCCGAATCTGCCCGTGCTTATGACCCCCCAAAACAGAGCAATTTACCGGATTATTGGACAAATTAAGACGAAATCCAGAACTTTTTAGAGAAGTTTGAAAACGCTTAATTTGACGAGGCTCCTGCCCTGGCCTCGATGGAATGATTTAAGAGCTTAGGGCGCTAATGTAGTAAATACAATACCGGTTCAATGCGCCCGTTGTGGTTTCTTTATAGAATAGGGGTTCCAAGATAATAAGAAAAAACTGTCGGTAGTTTCAGAATAGAAGAGACACATTAAGGCGACGGTTGAAACCCTGATCAGAAAGCGCCTCCCGGTGATAGACAATGTGATGAATTACTGGTCCGATTAATGACGCATTTAGGCATTAAGGAGACCGGGAAAAACTGTTGATAGTTTCAGGCAATAAGAGGCCGGACAGGGATATGTAGATTATCACACGGTTCATCATCGGACCAGAGAGTGTTTAGAGGCCCGTGTGGACGACTCAAAAATAGGCTTCTTAACTCGGTAGTTCTATACGGAAGGTACCGAAGGGAGAGATGCCTGTGTGGAATAGAAGGAGCTGGTTGAAATGCAGGCCAGTATGAAAAAGTAATGTGGACGATATCGCTCCGGAGGCTGTTTTGTCCTCCAGAGCATTTCGTGTTGTTTGAGGGGAAATTTTGTTCCTCTAAAATGTATCTAAACGAAATGATTGTTTGAGGATGTGGACTAATGGGAGAACAGAAAAAAGCGGTAGTAGTCGGTGGAAGCAACGGTATCGGACTGGCTATCAGCAAGAATCTTATTGAAAGAGGTTACTATCTTGAAATCTGTGACAGGCATGGCCCAGATGAAGGTGTGCTTGATCAGAATGCTTTTCACCACAATTACTGCGATCTTCTCGATTTTGATGAGGAGCTGTTCTATTCACTAGCGGCGGATCAGAATGTTGAGCTGCTTATGGTGACTGCTGGCATTGGTCGTGTGGCTGACTTCCAGTTCCATCACACAGCAGAAATCGAAAAGATGCTGACTGTGGATACGGTTTCTACAATCAAAATCTTCCGTATTTTCTATGATCGCATCCTTAATGATAACTGCTTTTACGTCGGTGTTATGGGAAGCATTTCTGGTTGGATGTCCACACCGAGCGCGGCTGTGTATGCAGCTGCTAAGGCAGGCTTGGTTCGTTTTGTAGAGTCCGTGAATATCGAGCTGGAAGCTTATGGTTCAAAAAACCGGATTCTCGATGTCAGCCCGGCAAGTTTTAAAGGTTCGAAGTTCTACGGCGGGAAGAATGATCTGAGCATAACTGGCCCGCTGGCAGAGCAGATCTTGGAACACTTATTCAGCCGTGATACTCGATTCATTCCGCAGTATGAAGAAACATTTAAAGCGGTTCTGGAGCGGTATGCCGCAGATCCTCATGAGTATGGTCTTCATAGTTATGAATATAAAAAAGAATCCGGACGGCTTGATAATAACAAACGTGTAAAGATCGGATATCTCTCTGGAACGTTTGATTTGTTCCATGTTGGTCATCTTAATCTACTGCGCCGTGCTAAACAGCAGTGTGATTACCTCATTGTTGGCGTGCATGGGTCCGGAGCATGGAAGGGTAAAGAAACATTCATCCCATTCGAGGAGAGGAAAGCTATTGTCGGGGCGTGCAAGTACGTAGACAAGGTTGTGGATTCCTGCACAGAAGATTCAGATGCCTGGGATCTCTGGCATTATGACCGTCTGTTTGTTGGTTCCGATTATAAAGGTACACCACGGTTTCAGCGGTATGAGGAATACTTCGCTGACAAAGGGGTGGAGATCGTCTATTTCCCCTACACACAGAGCACTAGCAGCACACAAATCCGGAAGACTGTGATGCTGAAGACGAAGGATATCGAATTGGATGGGGAAAAAGAATGAAGGTTTTATTGGTCACATTTTCAGATAATGCAGACCATCAGGATATTACTTTCGGAATGTTTGAGAGCCTGTACAGAGCAGAACGTTCTGATTGTGAAGCATGGGTTATGGGAATAAGTACCCCCAAGGTTCCTGTGTTGAATACTCCCAAGACGCATCTGGTGGATTGCCCAAAACGTCCAGGTATTGAAAAGAAGACATTTGATGTAAAAACTCTTTTGAGTATTATCTCATGGGTAAATGAACAAAACTTTGATGTTATATTCTTTGAGACGCTTCATGTATGGAATCTGGCTATTATGATGTGTTGCCATAAGAACACAAAGATATTTCAAATGATTCATGACC
>JAEESL010000019.1 GCA_016286345.1 Dehalococcoidales bacterium
CGGTAATATCGAGTACTGGCACTGTGATATATGCGGCAAATACTTCAGTAATGCTGCTGGTACTGCAGTAATTACTCAAGAACAAACAGTCATCGCAGCAAGTCATACTTCTTTAAGCCATATAATTGCAAAAGATGCAACCTATGATGAAGCCGGCAATATCGAACACTGGTACTGCAGTGATTGCGGTAAGTACTACAGGGATGCTGCCTGTACTGCAGAAATTACTCAAGAACAAACAGTTATTCCACGACTTGATGGTAATCATACCCATTCATTTACAAGTTATGGTGCAACAGGAAATGAAGAGGGTAAGGCAGGTCACAGAGAATTCTATTGGTGTGAAGGATGCGGCAAGATCGCTGAGGACAGTGAAGGCACCCGTGAACTGACTAAGTCTGATATATATCGTGTAGGTGATACTTACTTGACTTATCATGTTGCTGAAACGACTCATATTGAATATTGGACGGATGGAGAGAATTATTATACCGGTAATTTCGGAGATGATCATTTGATACAAACTGACCCAAAAACAATATTCGGGAAAACAATGTCCGGAAATTAGTACTCTTACAAAGTGATCAAGTATTCCAGACAGAGATGTCTGGAATACTTTTATATAAACATATGAATAACCTGAAATGGGGACGCGGATATGAAAAGAACCAATAAAAGAGTTTTGCTTTATTCTGTTATAGCGGCATTGCTTATATGTCTGCTTGCAGGTGTCGGTGCTCTGAGGCGAATCGATAAATGGACGCAGGATCTTCTCTTTCAGCACCCCAGCATAACAACATCTGATATCTTATTGATCGGTATCGATGAAAATGCCATCAGCGAACTTGGTCCTTATAACAACTGGGACAGAAACATTATGGCATCAGCTCTGGACGCCCTTGCTTCAGATCCGGATAAACTTCCTGCCGTCGTCGCAATTGATACACTGTATGTCGGAGAGAGCACACCTGAAGCAGATAATCATCTTGCCGGAGCTGCCGAAAAACTCGGAAATGTCATTACGGCTGTACTTGCCCAGTTTGGTGAAAAACGAACCTGGGAAGATGGCTATGTCAGCATTGATTCATATGCCGTTCTCGGTGTTGAGTATCCATATGAAGCCCTGAAAAATGTTACGGAACAGGGGCATATCAATGCTATGTATGACCGTGACGGTATCTTGCGACATGCCATTCTTTATTATGAGGATGAAGATGGAAACAGAGCTTATTCAATGGCTTTCATGTGTGCAAAAAAACTGCTTGAAAGCCGCGGCGAAGAAGTTAAGTATCCGTTTGTCAATAAGATCGGACAGTATTATGTTCCGTATACATCTAAACCGGGCGGATATTATGACGGTTTTTCGATTGCAGATCTGATCAACGGAAGGATACCGTCAGATTATTACGCAGGTAAGATTGTTCTTATCGGTCCTTATACTTCAGGTCTTCAGGATGCCTACTTCACACCTATTGAGAGAGCTAACCAGATGTTCGGTGTTGAGTACCAGGCCAATGTTATTCAGAGTCTTATTGAATATAACTTCAAGAAAGAAGTATCCGACTGGCCTCAGCTGGCTATTCTGTTCGTGATCTGTGCAGCTGTCGGATTTGTATATCAGAAGAAAAGTGTTGCTGTTTCAGGTGCCGTTGCTGCGGTGACAGCAGGACTTGGGATGTGGATTCCGTACCTCCTGTTTGGAGCAGGTTTTGTTACTCATACCTTCTGGATCCCGGCAGGAGCATTGATTCTGTATATTGTTTCAGTCGGTGATCAGTACGTCAGAGCTGCGGTGGGAAGAAGAAACATCACCAGAACATTTGAAAGATATGTCGCACCTGAGATCGTCGGAGAGATCCTTAAGGAAGATTCCAGTGCTCTGTCCCTTGGCGGCAAGCTTTGTGATATTGCTGTTCTATTTGTTGATCTCCGGGGTTTCACGACCATGTCTGCCAGACTTGATCCTGAAAAAGTGGTTTTCATACTTAACAGATATTTAACGATGACAAGTGAATGCATCGAAAGGAACAGGGGAACACTGGATAAGTTCATAGGAGACGCTACGATGGCATTCTGGGGAGCTCCTCTGCCTCAGGAGAATGCTGTTTACCTGGCAGCGAAAACTGCTCTGGAAATCGCAAACGGAGCGAAAGTTGTTTCAGACAAACTCAAGGAAGAAGTCGGTGAAGAGATCAAGGCCGGAGTTGGAGTTCATTTCGGCCCTGCCGTTGTCGGAAACATGGGTTCAGAAAAGCATATGGATTATACCGCCATCGGTGATACTGTTAATACCGCATCAAGACTGGAATCCAATGCTCCTGGCGGAACAGTGTATATCAGCCGTGTAGTAGCCGATATGCTCGGTTCGCAGGCTAAAGTTACTTCTCTTGGCGGTTCTATCAAGCTAAAGGGTAAAGAAGAAGGCTTCGAAGTCCTGGTCCTTGATGAACTTGAAGGTTTTGATAAAGACCAATACATGAACAGCCTTAAATAGACTGTCCACAGGCACCAGTTTTAATATCGTTTTATGAAAATCCGGATGTCTTAAAATGGAACAGCTATCCAGTGACAAGAGAAGATACGTTGTTATTGCTCTGAATGCACTCATATGTATTCTGGAACTCGCAGTGCTTGTTTGGCATATCGTTGAAAAAAACCGTACTGCAATACTTTATTATACGAATGTCAGTAATCTTCTGTCACTGATAACTTCTGCAATACTGGTTTTCAGCAAAGGAAATGTGTCTGACCATCTCTCAATATGGAGATACCGAGCGGTCAGCATGATGACAATGACATTTCTGGTGGTAACGCTGATCCTTTCACCGATGGCAGGGAAAGGTGCTCTTCAGTTCTTCCTTTTCAATGGGAAATATATTCTGAGTCATTTGTTATGTCCCATTCTCAGTGTTGCGGTCTGGATTGCCGAACCTGGTTATCTGGGAAAGAAGGATATTGTGAGATCCATATATCCTTCTCTGGCATATGCTGCAGTCCTTATTCCTTTGAATATAGCCAGATTATTTAAAGGCCCTTATCCGTTCCTTCAATTTTGGGATATCGGACCGGTCATGACGATCGTCTGGCTGATTGCATTAACTGTGATGGCAATACTGATTGGTGCAGGATTATGGGCGATGAAATTCAAAGTGTTTCGCAGACCATTATCAGATAAACAGTAATTGTCAGTTCTTGGAAGAAGTATCTCCTTTATAATGCAGGCACAGCATTGTAATGTCATCAAACTGAGGCGCTTTTCCCACAAACAGATCAATTGAATCGTGGATGCGATCAAGGATCTGCTTCGGTGTTCCATTCTGGGCCTTGCGCAGAGCACTGATCATTCTGTCAGTTCCGTACAGTTCATTACTGGCATTCGTAGCTTCTGCAACGCCATCTGTGTACAGAAACAGCTTGGAATCCGGTTTCAGTTCGAGCTCATAACTCTTATATTTGATTCCTTCCATCGCACCGACAACAAGCCCGTGCTTGTTGTTGATCAGCACGAAGTCTTCTCCTGCCTGCTTGAATGCGGGTGCTTCATGACCTGCATTTATTGCCTTCAGTTTTCCGTTTCTGAGATTCAAAACTGCCAGCCATACTGTCACGAACATGTCTTCAGGATTGTTCTTGCAGATCTGGTTGTTGACTGCTTCTATGGCTGTCTGGGGATCCTTGTAGATCAGGGTATAGTTCTCCACCAGTGTCTTTGAAATCATCATGAACAAAGCGGCTGGTACACCCTTACCGGAGACGTCTGCCATCACGACACCGAGATTGTCATTATCCAGAAGGAAGTAATCATAAAAGTCTCCGCCTACTTCCTTGGCCGGTTTCATGGATGCATATATATCGAATTCACTGCGGTCAGGGAATGCAGGATATATATGCGGAAGCATATGGGACTGGATATTTGATGCCATGTTGAGTTCTGTTTCGATCCTGTCATGATCGATTCTCTGAGCCTCATATTTGGTGGAAAGATCAGTCATGATCATGATGAACAGGTTGATCGAAGAAATGACTGTAGCGAATATTACAAACTGTATTTGGTCATTTAATCCCTGGACAGCCACTGCTACGATGGGAAGCAGTACATATACCCAGAGTCCGGCGAGTGCATTGCGTGAATATCGTCTTCTGTAGCGGATAAGAAAATATATATCGATAATAAGATAAATGACCTGTACCAGATTGGACAGGATGTAGGCTCTCCCTCTGTGATAGACATTTGCCTGATCAAAAAAATAGAAGAACCGATTGAACTGGGCGATTGTCAAAAATACCAAATATGCAATAAAAAGTACTATGAAAATGTTTATCCATACTTTGTAATTTCGCGTCCAGTGACTGACCATAACCTGGGCAGATTCTTTCTGCTTTTCAGATTCAAGACTGATATCAGTCTTTGTGAAATTCTCATCCTTTTTTGCGATGTAAAGCACCAGAATGGAAAATGTCATTGCCATAAGGCAGGAAACCATAAATTCTATGTAGGTGACAATTCTGATAATGATATTGACTATTAAGCCCGGATTTCCTTCCAGCAACATTCTTGCCAGATGTGAGCACAGATAGGTGAGAACGAAAGAGAAGAATATAAGGAAAAAGGTCTTTTCCCTTGAAGCTATTCTGTCCTTGGCGGAATTAATCTGTAGCAGATTAAGTGAACAAATACCGATGCCAATAGAAATGATAATCAGGTTGATTATATTGCCTATGGACAAACTGATCATGTGCTTTGTTAATATCCTTAAGTATTATAAGTAGGTTTCGCATTAGATTATCTTAAAGAATTTCAATTTGCAATAGAGCATCCAAACAAATATGCATTGTTACTTCCGTTTGGTATCAACTGAAAAATATGGTCTTTAAGCTTATGATGCCATGTGATACATTATCTTAAATACTCAATGATGGTCATCTGACCAAAGGAAAGAATTGTGAATAAGGGCATCAAGCACTATAAACTGACTCCTATTGGAATAGACAGTGTTTCTGAAGATTTTTCCGGAATGCTTGGGGAAACCGCACTTGATCATCATGATACTGTAAGGCTCAGGCTCATTCTGGAAGAGATACTGCTCAAATGGATGAATAAGGCAGAAGGGGAGCCTGATGTTATCCTCGAGAGCGGAAGAAAGTTCAGACGCAGTTTCATACGAATTTCTGTTGAAGGGCCTGGGAACGACCCCACGGTACGCAATGCTGAAGTAAATGATGAAGACAGCAGCATACTGTTCGACAGATTACTTGCTCAGTCCGGGATGAGCTTTTCATATTCATACAAGAACGGATATAACACACTCACCCTGAATCCGCCGATGAAAAATCCGCGTTCTCAGACAAACAGGATGCTAATTGCACTGGTGGCAGCAATCGTGACAGGAGTTATCACGATGCTTTGTCCTGACAGCGTTACTGAAGTTGCACAAAAGATCACAGATCCGCTCTTTGGTGCATTGCTTGGCTTACTTAATGCAATTGCTGCACCAATGATCTTCCTTTCGATCTGTGCGGGTCTTTTTATGATAGGGGATCTGTCATCCATCGGAAAAGTCGCAGGAAAAACTCTTCAGGATATGCTTATTTCAATGCTGGTAGTCGGCATTTTAGTTGTCCTTTGCATATTTTGGATGTTCCCGATTTCGAGTGCTTCGGGAACAACAGGTACGATTGACGGCTTTTATTCGATATATGAGATGTTCCTGGATATTCTTCCTGGAAATATTATTGCACCGTTCTTTGAAGGAAAAATGCTTCAGATCATATTCATCGGATTCTGCGTAGGTATCACACTGCTGATTCTCGGAGAGAAGTCATCAATGCTCAGAACTTTCATTACTCAGGCATATGATCTTGTTACGCTTCTGATGAATGCAATAGGAAAACTTGTTCCGCTGTTTATCTTCCTGAGTCTGTATTCACTGATTATTTCAGGTGTTCTGGAGAATTTCAAAATTGCATTGCAATGTGTTCTTATCACTATTATTGCAAGCTGGGCGGTCAATCTGATTCAGGCAGTATTCATATCATTAAAGTTCAAAGTAAAACTGTCTGTCATTATCCGTAAAATGTGGAAAACACATTTCATTGCTTTGACAACAGCATCATCTGCGGCTGCGTTCGGTATCAATCTCGATACATGCGAAAATAAGCTCGGTATTTCACCGCGACTGACAAGATTCGCTGTTCCCATGGGACAAACTCTTTATATGCCTACCACAGAGATAGTGTTCATTGCTGCAGGATTAACGATGGCTGCAGCCTATGATGTACCTATTACTGTTCCATGGCTCATAATGCTTGTGATCGTCTGTGTTTTGCTTGCCATGGCAACAACACCTGTACCTGGTGGGGCTCTTATGTTCTATACTGTGCTCTTCCTGCAGCTCGGAATCCCGGCAGAAGCATTGGCAATAGTCCTTCCCATAGATATGCTGCTCGACTATATCCTTACAGCAACGAGCGTCACTTCTCTTCAGGAACTCCTTGTATTCTCTGCAGATAAACTCGGACTTCTTAACAGAGATATTCTCGTCAGTGAACAGAAAACAGAGAAAGAATGATCTTTATGTTTGCGGGTTATTTGAATATCAACAGGATTGGATGAATTGATATGAAAAGAAAGATAGGTTTAGTTGTCATTTTATTGCTTCTTGTTGGTCTTTGCGGCTGCAGCAAATATGTATCAAGTTATAAAGCTATTGGGTTCGTCCACTCAAATGAATCCACAAAAGCCTTCATGAGTTTCTATTCATTTGAAGGAAGAATGGTATTCATTTTGAAATGTGATGATGAAACCAGTATTGATTATAATGCTGAATTGGAAACAGGAAACTGTACTGTTTATTACGATAACAATGGTGAAAAGACCATGCTGTTTGCTCTTGGAGCAGGTGATCATATCAATTCATCCGGTGGTGAACTGATACCGGGTACCGTTTATATAATTGTCGAAACTGATGAAAAATGTATGGATGGAGATCTGCATTTCAGTCTGAAATAAAACTTCCCGGAAAACCAAAGCTTATGGAGTAACACCACTATGTTTAAAGTTGATTATAAGAAGCTGAGACTCTCTTTTAACGATTTTCATATAGTTAATGACAAGGATATGCCGCAGTACGGAGAATACTGCCTGCTCGAACTGAAAACGGGAGATTATACCGCCGGCGGTTGGCTTCCGTCGGAGAACGGTCGTACAGCGAAAGGCAAGTTTATACGCGGGACCGCCGATACGGTGGATTCCAAAGATGTGGCAAGATGGCACTCTCTCGATCGCTATGACCTTACGGAAAGTCTTGAAAAAGAAGAAGTCAACTGGATAAACATTGGCGAAGAGGAAGAAGGCGACCGCAATATTCAGTTTGAGGGCTTCAAATCGTTTGCCGATAAAAAGTACCCCAAAGAGGAGCAGTTCTGCCTTCTGATCATGAAGGACGGATCTTTGGCGGCGGGCAGATGGAATAAGTGGAGACATGAATCAGGAGGATCCTTTATTTACTCGTCTGCGCTGGCTAGTCACAGTTCGGACAAGGTATGGGCGTGGACGCCGCTCAGCTCCGATGAGATCTTTGCGAGAGAAGTAGAGCGGGAAAATGAGAAAAAACGCGAAAAGAAACTGAACAGGAATCCCTCCGCGGATCCGGAGTTATTCAAATACGGAATGGATATCGACGCATATTATGAAAAGGCACTGGTGAAGCTGCGCGAGGAGTTTTGCTGGGCAACTGTGACGATGATGAAAAAGAAAACTCCGGTATGGCAGATCGCGCCACTGCATGGAAAATACGTTTTCGGCCAGATTGGCAAAAACTATTATGATAATTCGGATATAGTGACCCCCTGGACGGAGGGTAATACCGCAGACGAGTTCATCGATTTTCTGTGTTCATACACCCACTATACGGTTGAGCACTCAAATCCTGAAGAAAAATTCAAGTTTGGTACAGACATCAACGTTTATCTGGAAACGGCCTTCAAAAATGTTAAAAGAGATTATCGCTGGCTTAACAAAAAGATGCTCACGAAAACCTGGCAGTATGATATACAAAGGGTCGACGGGGATCTGGAATTCGTCAGAAGGTACAGGGGCGAACGCAAGTATTCCGTGTACAACGTTGAAAGCGCTGAACAGTTTATAGAATGGGTGGAAAACGACTATCAGAGCGTGGCTCTCTGGGAGAATGAAACCGTGGCCAGTTATTCTCCTCATTTCGGATATATCGATCTGAACGGCTGGAATCTTGAGAGATACGATTTCTATAAACTGAAGTCGGGCGACTACAAAGTGAGCGTAACGGCCGGAAACCGTTCGACCGGCGGCAGCAGGGATTTTTTCATCACACCGGACTGCTTTGAGGCAAAGACATATGAGGAGTTTCTGGACCGATATCTTGAGATCGTTCCGGGTTACTCTTTTGGACTCGGCAAGAAGGATCTCTTGCCCGACAAAGACCTGAAAAAATTCCTCGGGTATTAAAACACGAAGGTTATGCTGAAGCAATTGATGCATATGAATTCGAATTAATAACACACGAGAACACACGAAAAATGTATGGATGGATATCTGTGTTTCAGTCTGAAATAATTAAATCAGATTTCTGTATTCAGGGTATGTTTCAGCCGCATTCTGAAACCAGATGGCAAGTTCTTTTGCAACAAATGCAGGCTTTATGATCTTTGCTGTTGCTCCAAGTCTTCGGAAGTAGAAAATGGCTTGTCCACTGGTACATTCAAATTCAAAAGTATGCCCGTCATCATGAATTTTTGATATATGCGGGCGAAGATGCAGATTGGAATTAAACATTTTCAATCCTTCATTTGTAAATCGAACAACTATTGTATTGATACGGTCACTGACAAACTGGACCCCGTTTGAAGCAATTGCATTAGCGGTGCTCTTTTTCTCTTCGGCAGTAAATGCACCGGATACTGACGGTTTGGCAATGACTTTCTCTATACGGCTGAGACGGAAAGAATAAATTCTGCCGTTCATTTGTTTGTTTTTCATGTTTATTAGACGGCATACCACATAGGTATATGTTGAAAGCGGGTCAGTTGTAAGGTCATAAATCCTGATCAGATATCGTTTTCCGAATGAATGCTCGATGTAAACTGCATATTCATTTTTCATGGCCATTGCCAGCTGATCATAAATATCTTTGTAGTATATGCGTTCGCGTTTAATAAAAGGCAGCCTGCAGAATTCTTCAACAAGAGCTTCTGCATACGCTTTGATTCCCTTTGAATAGTATTCTTCCTCCCCGGATGTGGGATCTTCTGTAAGCAAAAACATGTTTGAATTGTTTATTCTGAGAAGAAATGATTCCGACTTATCACGATAAACAGGAACAGATTCCATCAAATTCTTTTTTTCTGCTGAAACAAGGGCATCGATTATCTCCCTGTGCCTGTCCCCAAGCGTGGATTCAACGCTCTTTTTATATTCTGACAACCTTATGGAAATCGATGCTTTGGCTTCTGTAGAGTAATACGCGATTATACGGTTTACAAGTGCAGCGATTCCTATGTCAAAATCTTTCTGGTCTTCCCTGAGGATGTTCATTGCAAGATAGGTAAGTGTAAGTCTCAGTTTGTTTTCTGTGTTTATTTCGGGAAAAAGCGACATATGTAAATTTCTCTTTGAATAAGTAAATTGTTCTATCTAAGGTAACACTTAATTTATAGTATTTATATTATTATTATATTAATAATACATAAAAGTGTAACAAAAATAAAATTATTCAGTTCCTATAATTTTACCAATTTGATTCTTATTATTAAGACAACAGTATTGGATAAAAAGAGAGGAAACACAAAATGAAGGTGATAAACGGAAAATTCAATTCAGCTGAAGTGTTTACTGACAACATTGAAGATTCATGTACAGAGCAGATATCGCAGTTGCTTGATCAGGAGGCTTTCAAAGATGCCAAGGTCAGGATCATGCCTGACTGTCATGCCGGAGCCGGGTGTGTTATCGGTTTCACAGCAGATCTCGGAGATAAGGTTATTCCCAATGTTGTCGGAGTTGATATCGGATGCGGAATGTATACCGTCGATCTTGGCAAAGTGGATATTGATTTCCAAAAATTTGATGAAATCGTCAGAAATAATATTCCTTACGGCTGGAATGTTCATGAGGGAAGGATTGCGAAATTTCCTGATATACAGCAGATGCGATGCTACAGAAATCTCAGAGATTCCAAAAAGATAGAGCGTTCACTTGGAACACTTGGTGGCGGCAACCATTTTATCGAATTGGATCGCGATGACGATGGTAATATCTATCTTGTGATCCATACAGGAAGCAGAAACCTTGGAACCCAGGTTGCAGATCACTATCAGGAGGATGCAGTAAAGCTTCATTCTGGGTGGGAAGAAATGTGGCGTGAACAAAGAAGAATCATTGATGAATATAAGGCTGCAGGAAGACGCAATGAGATAGAAGGCGTACTCAGACAAATGAGAAAGGATTTCAAAGAGAAAGAAACCGATCTCCCCAAGGATCTCTGTTATCTTACCGGTGAATATACACAGGATTATTTGCATGATATGAAGATCTGTCAGGATTTTGCCGAAAAAAACAGACAACTTATAGCACAGATCATCATTGAAACATATGGACTTAAAGCAAGATCGTCCTTTTCAACTGTTCATAACTATATTGATCATAACAGCAACATTATCAGAAAGGGTGCGGTTTCTGCTAAGAAGGATGAAATGCTCCTTATTCCCATCAATATGAGAGATGGTTCTTTGATCTGTATTGGCAAGGGCAATGAGGACTGGAACTGTTCTGCTCCTCATGGTGCAGGCAGAGTCCTTTCAAGGACAGATGCCAGAACAAATCTCAAGTTTGAAGATTTCCAGAAAACCATGGAAGAAGCCGGAGTTTTTTCAACATCTGTTAAGCCTGAAACAATCGATGAGAGCCCTATGGCCTATAAGGGAATGGAAGAGATTGTCGAAAATATCGGCCCGACCGCTGATATCATCAATATCATTAAGCCGATCTATAACTTCAAGGCAGATCATTAGTCATCTATCTATTTGTTATAAAAATGCTCCGGCGTGACCCTGCGTCCGGAGCATAAAACGTAGCTGTCAGATAAATAATTCAGAGATTCATGAATAATTCGGGCTGAGGTAACGATGGTGTCAAAGTAGTTGTATGTGAAACTCCCGTTGATAATGCTGATCATTTATGACTTTCGGTCACATTACTTTTTTCATAAAACATGTCACAATGAAGCGATTCTGTTCTTGGGAGATGGAACTATGACAAATTATGATGATCTGCTTGATCTGTTGAGAACGCGACGAAGTGTAAGGGCTTTTACTCCCGAACCGGTCTCCGATGAAGATATAAAAAAAATACTGGAAGCTGCACGATGGGCTATGTCCGGAGGAAATGCGCAGCCATGGGAATTTCTGGTAGTTAATGACAGAAAGGACTGCGATACTATAATTGCGGCCAAGGACCGTTCACATGATGAGATCATAGCGATTGAAGAGACCAGGTCAAGAGAAATGAGGCTTCCTGCTCTTTTAAACCGCGAATCATATATACCATTCAAGGATGCACCTGTACTGATCGCAGTACTGGCTGATAAGAGAGCATTTCAGGCAACTCTTCTTGCCGATCATTTTCTTGATATCGAACATGATCCCGAAGCGATTTTTCATAAGGGTATCGGCAATGCGACACAAAATATGATGCTGGCCGCCCATGCACTGGGACTGAGTGCAGCATGGCTCAGTGTCGATAAGATGTGGGAAAGATTCCTGAAGGATTTCCTCAATATCCCCGCATTGCTTGATGTACCCACTGTTGTTGCTGTGGGACATAACAAATATAAACCACAACCAGGGGTCAGACGTCCTCTTGAAGAGATGGTTCATTTTGGAAAATATGACATGTCCAAGTTCAGGACAGGCCATCAGATCGTGGAGTATATCTCTTCACTCAGGAACAAGACTAATAAAGCTTATAATGATCTCGAGGATACTAAATAGCTCCTGATTTTATCTGAGTGTGTGGCAGACTGATATCCTCATCCGTAGCTTCTATTTTAAATACCACCGGTCTCAGTGCGTCATTGCAGCAGCATATTGCAACATTGGGATACTTCATCCATTTTCCGTAATACAGTTCATCTGTTTTTAATCCGTGAGCAAACGCAAATGCGTACGGAGCAATGTTCTTCCATGCTCCGTCACAGAATCCTTCCGGTCTTTTGAAGTCGGTATGGAATACCTGCCCTTTTTGGAAAACAGGGCAGAGTGTCAGGTTTTCTTTGCCGTACTCATCAGCAAGTGCTTTGTTGAAACCAGTCTCAATCACAGTAATTATTACTTTTTTCATTGTATGTTTCCCTAAGTTAGATTAAAAAAATGCTCCGGCCGAAACCGGAGCAAAAAATATGAAAGGAGTCAGTAATGATCTTAAATGTTTATGAAGAGATTTTTTTCATTAGGCATACCCTTGAGTAAACCGCGGTCCACTGCGAGCTGGATAATAGCCATTACACCATCTTTAGTCTTGCCTTCGATCTTATCGTAGGATGTTCGGCTGTGATACTTCTGGATGGTTTTAAGGAATTCGACGTTACCGATACCTTGGGCTTTGATGAATTCAGCACCGATGGTATCAATGTTTTCATCTCCATATTTTTCTGATTCGAGAAGCATGTTGTATGCTGCTTTTACAGCATCCTTGTGTTCGTTGTAGAAATCAGTTTTGACAAGAAGGAGAGTAGGTGAGTGCCATACCCCATATGCATCATAGAACGCATGATCGATGTTCCAGATGACTTCAAGATTTTCATCATAATATGCCTGCTGAGCAACAGTGTTGGAGCCGTCAAGAAGCGCTACTTCAAGTTCTCCGGCTCTGAGCATTTCAAGAAGAACGGTGCTTGATTTGTCGACCAGGTTGAGCTGGTTTTCGCTGATACCGTAGTTTTTCTTAAGTAAGCCGAGGAACATGGTTGTGGTGGTACCTGTGAGATCTGAAACACCTATGGTTTTATCGAGAATATCCTCGACCTTGGTAATGCCGCTGCCTTTCTTGGTGCACAGAAGACAAACACCTCGTTCCTCTTCTTCGCTGCCTTTTCCGGTGATGAATGTGCATAATGCTTTGTATGTGCCGGGGTTGGTTTCTTCTTCAAGTGCGAATGCAGCACACTGCATGGCGCCCATGGTGTATTGACCTGACATCATAAGACTGCCGAAGTTGGGAGTCAGTGTGATTTCAAGATCGCAGAGATCACTGGTGATAATGCCTTCACGGATGGCATAAGTTGAGATCCAGCTGCTTGAACCAGGTGCAACAGCAATATCGATGGTTACCTTTTCTTTGTTCTTGCTGCATGCTGTGAAACATGTTGCAAGAGTGATGAGTGCCATCAATGTCAGAAAGATTTTCTTTTTCATGATACCTCTTTTTTTAGATTAAATTGGATTTTTTCAGTTTATCAGGCATGTTTTGATTTGTAATGGGACTGCAAGTCACATTAAACAAAATATATAATTGTGGTAGGATTTGCGCGCAGTGAAAGAATTTACTTTGTATAAAGACAATAAGCTCGATGTTCAGCGTCTGATATATATACTTATATCCGTCGGGCTCTTTTTTGTACTCTGGTGGCTTGCAGCGAAGTATTCTCCCAGAAACAGGATTCCTACACCCGGTGCAACCTTTGCAATGCTGGGCAATATCATGACAACCAGGGGTACATGGACAAATATCGGTATGACTGCCTACCGAGTTTTGCTTGGTGCAGCTATAGGCGGTGTGAGCGGTACGGCTTTTGCAATTGCTACCCGTTACTGGGATATTGCTCGTTTTGCCGTTGATAATGTGATAGGACCTGTTCTGAAAGCAGTTCCCGGTATCTGCTGGGCTTTCATCTTTGTTCTCTGGTTTGGGCTGTCAAATATGACACCGGTTCTTATTATTGCCATGTCCGTTGCACCTATCTTTCTGGTCAGTGTTTCAGAAGGCATCAAAAATATGGATACGCAGCTGATAGAAATGTCCAGTGTTTATACCGGCAATAAAATCAGAATACTCACAAAGGTTATTATCCCCTTGGTCGTACCTTTCATTTTCTCTGCAGTTAAGAGTTCCCTGTCCTTTGCCTGGAAAATGATAGTTCTCAGCGAGATGTACGGTGCTTTTAATGGGATAGGGTATATGATCTCTCTTGCATATGATGGTTTCCAGGTGGTCAGGATTCTCAGCTGGACTATCATTCTGCTTGTTATGATGCTTATCGTTGACGGTCTTATCCTTGGCCGAATTGAGTCACGTATAATCAGAAAATGGCAGATTCCGAAGAAATCAGTTTGATCAAAAGGACTTCATTTATAAGTAGGACTTGAGGTCTCAATACACTAAGGCTGATAACCCATAAAATTGCTCCAAATTATGTCTGCAAATGGGGCTGAAATGACTATTGATGAACTCATTGAGCTTGTTCACAAGAGAAGATGTGCACGTCTTTTCACTCAGGAACCGATTCCAGATGAAGATATAGATAAGATACTCGAAGTGGCACGATGGGCAATGAGCGGTGCCAATGCCCAGCCGTGGGAATTTATTGTAGTCAAAGATCATGAAATGCGGAAGAAGATCGTTGAGGCACGTGAGGCAACGCAGATTGAAAACTATGTCATTGAACATACCAAAATCCCTGACATGCGCAGACCTAATCTGAAAACTACCAGAGACGGATCAGGAGTAACATTAGCTCCGGTCTTTATTATTGTTATCGGTGACAGAAGAACGCTGCAGGCAACGGTGTATTCCTCTCATTTTATTACCGGAGAGGGCGGAGTATCTGCCACTTATCTGAAAAACATTGCAAATGCGACCCAGTATATAAACCTGGCTGCTGCAGCTCTTGATTTGGGAGCGCGATGGTCCAGTGTCGGTCTGCTCTGGGAGGCCGAGATAAAAAGACTCCTTAATATACCCGACATATATGATGTTCATACTGTTGTCGGTGTAGGTCATATGGCGTATCAGCCGAAGCCTGGCAGCCGAAGACCGCTGGAGGATATCGTTCACAGAGAAGAATATGACCGGTCGAAATATCGAAACGGCAAACAGATACAGGAATATCTGATAAATACTATTGCTCAGACCACACCGAATTATCTTGACATAAACGGTAATCCAAAATAAAGCATAAGGAGGAGCTGTTGTGAATGGTGATGAATTCCTGGAAATAGTGAAGAAAAGAAGAAGCATCCGTGCATTCGATTCCAAACCTGTTTCAGATGAAGATGTTCAGAAAGTGCTGGAAGCAGGCCGCTGGGCAATGTGCGGAGCAAATACACAGCCATGGGAATACATCGTTGTAAGAGATAAGGCTGTTATAAAACAGATCGCAGATGCAAAAAAACTGGCATATTCCGAGAAATATGAATTGGAACAGACCAAACTGGAGGAACTTAGAGTTATCCAGTGCCGTTCATTTGAAAAGGAACCCGGATTCGTCGATGCTCCTGTTCTGATAGTGGTCTGCGGAGACAGAAGAACATTTCAGGCCACATGTCTGACAGCACATTTTATTATCGGTGAAGGCGGATTGAGTGCGTCCTATCTTAAGAACATGGCAAATACTACCCAGCTGATGAATCTTGAAGCCGCAGCTCTGGGAATCGGATCGGAATGGATCAGTGTGGGAAAGCTTTGGGAAACCGAGATCAGAAAAATTCTGGATATTCCCGAGGTGATAGATGTTCATACCATGGTGGCTTTGGGATATCCTTCCTATACACCTAAGCCGGTTTGGAAAAGACCGCTCAAAGACATGGTCCATTACGAAAAATATGACCGTTCCAAGTACAGAACTGCAGAAGATATTCACAAGTTTTTATTTGAACTGAGACGCAAGTCTACAACAGGGTATATAAACTTAACAGATGATGGAGAAAAGTAATGGATATTAATGAATTTCTTGATTTAGTTCACAAAAGACGAAGTATAAGAAGATTTAAAAATGAACCTGTTTCTGATGAAACGATCCTCCAGATACTGGAAGCTTCACGCTGGGCCATGAGCGGAGGTGACGGACAGCCATGGGAATATGTTGTAGTCAAAGATGAAGCAAAAAGAAAACAGATATTAGATGCATGGCTGGATCCGACTATTGAAGCATACTGGATCGAACAGACCAGGGTTCCTGAACTGCGACATCATCATTTGAGAACGATGCCGACTGAACCTCCGTTCAAGGATGCACCAGTTTTAATAGTTCTTCTTGGTGATCGCCGGACTTTCCAGGCATCAGTTCTGGGATGTCATTTCCTCATGACTGAAGGTTCAGCTGATGCTATTTTCCAGAAGAACATGGCAAATGCCACCCAAAATATCCATCTTGCGGCAGCAGCTGCCGGACTGGGATCAGAATGGATAAGTGTCAATAAACTGTGGGCAAGATCTATAAAGAACATTCTTGGAATACCGGATGTCCTGGAGGTACACAATATTGCAGCCATTGGATATCCTGCATATCAGCCCAAACCAAATTACCGCAGAGAATTGAATGAAATAGTCCACTATGATGGATATGATATGTCAAAGTATCGAACTGCAGATGATATTCGTAATTATATTCTCAAACTGCGTGAAGAAACTGCCCCTCCTTATAAGCAGGGACTATAGGATCTGATGAACAGGTTAGATTCATTTATTGAATTAGCCAGGGAAAGAAGAAGCACCAGGGCTTTTACAGAAGAGCCTGTTTCAGAAGAAGAAATAACCAATATTCTTGAAGCAGGAAGATTCTCGATGAGCGGAGCCAATGCCCAGCCGTGGGAGTTTATTGTCGTACGTGATCCTGCCTTACGGTCAGAGATCGTTGAGGCAAGAGAAGAGTCACACCTGGTAAATGCAGCCATCGAACAAACACGATTGGAAGAATTCCGACTGAGAGGAAAAAGTCAGGCAACATCTCAGAATGTCGGCTTTAAGAATGCGCCTGTTTTTATCGTGGTCATCGGAGATAAGAGAACTCATCTTTGCAGCGTTTATTCCACACCCTTCCTGCCCGGAGACTGCGGTGCAGGAACAACATATCTGAAGAATATGGCTAATGCTGCACATAATATGCATCTGGCGGCAAAAGCACAATCGCTCGGCTCTATGTGGGTCAGTATCGGAAAGCTATGGGATGAACCGATAAGAAGAATATTGAATATACCTGAAATCTACGATATTCCATGTATGGTATGTGTCGGACATCCGGCAGAAATAAGGTCAAACGGTGTAAGAAGAGACCTGAAGGATCTGGTCAACTGGGATAGCTATGATATGTCTCATTATAGAAGCGGTAAGGATGTTAACGACTGTTTGATGAATCAGAGACAGCACACCCGTTCGGCTTATGTGACTAAACCCTGATCGTTCAACCGTGAGTAAAAGAAAAAGCGCATCAGTCTGATGCGCTTTTTCATAGTATAGAGAGGGTTTTTCCTATAATTTATAGAAAACTGTGTTGGTATCAGGAATGCTTTCGATCACTCCTCGGTCATATACCAGATTCCAGACATCGATCACACATTCTTTTACTTTGCCGTTCATTTTGTCGAAAGTTGCGCATGAATGATACTTCTGAACTTTTTCGTAGAAAGCGCCGTCATTACGACCAGAGTATTCTGTTGAGAATGCCTGACAGAGTTCAGGAGTGTGTTCCTCGCCATATTTCTTCGAATCAAGAAGCATGCCGTAGATTTCTTTTAACAGTTTGGGATTTTCCTCTGCCCATTTTGAATCAACGGCAACAAGTTTAGGTGAATAATATGCTCCGAATTCTTCATAGAAAGCGTTATCAACATCCCATACCAGTTTGAAATCGTTATCATAATAGGCTTCGGGTGCTGTGTTCTGACCAAGCATTGCAACATCCAGTTCGCCTGATCTTAACATTTCCATCAGAACGGTATTACCCTTTACTACCAGGGTGAGCTCATCTTCATTGATTCCGTAGTATTTCTTGAGAAGGGCAAGGAAAATGCAGGTTGTGCTGCTGGTTAGTGAAGGTACCCCAACGATTTTTCCTTTGATATCAGCGGCAGTCTTGATGTTGCTGTCAGCCTTGGCAAACAGAAGATTAACGCCTCTTGCTTCCTCTGAGCCCTGTCCGGTCATGAATGTGCTGATAACCTGTAATTTTCCGGGATTTGCATTATTAGCAATTGCCAGTGTAGCTGTTGAAATTGCGCCGATGGGGAAACTTCCTGCGATAAGAAGCTCATCACATTCAGAAGACATTACTATTTCAAGATCCACCTTATCTGATGTGACAATGCCTTCCCGAATTGCATAAGTTGCAATCCAGCTGCTTGATCCTGTGGCACATCCCAGCTGAATGGTTGGCTTTTCCTTGTTGCCGTTGGAGCAACTTGCCAGAACTGTGGTCATGAGAAAAAGAACGCATACAAAGCTGTATGCAATTTTTTTGCTGATCGACAATTTCATACATCACCCCTATATGTAAGTTATCGATAATTATAAAAACAGGTTTTTGCCTTGTAATGGGACTGTCGGTCTCAATACTTTTTTTTTGGCTAATTGATAACATTTCTAAAATTTTTATTCATGAATATATGAAAACAATAGGACTGTTTTTTAAGAACAAAAAAGTACAGACGGTCATAGCTGTGGCATTGTTTCTTGCCATTTGGCAAATCGTTGCTTATGAATACAATTCGATCCTTTTTCCCGGCCCGATCGTTGCCTTGAAGTCGTTTTGGTCCATAATAACATTGAAATCAAGCTGGCCGCATATTTGGGCATCAACTTATCGTGTCGTCATAGGGCTGGTGATAGGAGCAGGGATAGGAACTGTATCAGCTATTGTTACGAGATACTTTTCATTCCTTGATACCTTTGTCAGAAACGTTTTGTATCCTGTTTTTCAGTCGATCCCGAATGTCTGCTGGGCATTGCTGTTCGTTCTGTGGTTCGGGCTTTCTGATACGACGCCTATTCTCATCGTTACAACGACAACTGCACCGCATTTTATGATAAACATTTGGGAAGGGCTTAAAGAACTTGATACAAGCATTATTGAAATGGTGTCTCTGTATTCAAAAAACAGATTTAAGATCCTGACCAAAATCATTTTGCCCATGTTATATTCTTATATATTCGCTTCTCTCAGAAGTTCAGTGATGCTTGGATGGAAAATTATTGCACTTGGGGAAGTACATGGTGCTGTTTCCGGCATTGGATATATGATCCATATCGCCAATGAGAACTATCGTATCGAGAGAATGTTCGGATGGACCCTGATCATTGCATTTATTCTTTTGTTTTTGGATAAAGTTGTGTTTACTTATATTGATAAAAAATATTTCCTTAAATGGAAAATGATACAGTAGGATTATTTATG
>JAEESL010000020.1 GCA_016286345.1 Dehalococcoidales bacterium
ATATGATGAAAATGATTCATCAACCAGAATCATTTTCCTTGATTGCGGAAGAAGACTGGATACTTTCCGTTCATTCCTATGGGCAAGTATCCTTGTTTCTGCAATTGGTTTTCTTCTTGTATTTGTAATCGTTGCTTTTCTATCAAATAAAATCGTCAGACCTATTTCAGACAGTTATGAGAAACAGAAGACTTTCATTACCAATGCAGGACATGAACTTAAAACTCCTCTTACGATCATCAATGCGGATGTAGATGTTGTTGAAATGGAAAACGGCTGCAGCGAATGGCTTAATGACATAAGAATTCAGACGAAAAGACTTACCGAACTCACAAATGATCTTGTAATGTTGTCCAAAATGGAAGAATCGGATAACAGTTCTTTGATGATGATTGAGTTTCCTTTATCAGATGTGGTCAGTGAAGCTGCAGCATCTTTTACGACACTGATTCAGTCCCAGAACAAAAAAATTGAATTGAATATCAGACCAATGCTGACAATGAAGGGTAATGAAAAGACGATTACTCAGCTTGTGAATATATTGATGGACAATGCCATAAAGTATTCACCGGAAGATTCATCTATCAGTTTTGATTTGGATCAGCAGGGCAAAAGTATCAGGTTATCTGTTTCTAATGATACGCTTGATGTTATTCCAAAGGAGAAACTGAATTTGCTTTTTGATCGTTTTTACAGAGCAGATCAGTCACATAATTCTTCAGTCTCCGGACACGGCATTGGTCTCTCTATTGCCAAAGCCATTGTTACTGCTCATAACGGTAAGATACAGGCCAGATCTTTGTCAGCTAACAGAATCTCTATTGAAGCTGTAATGCCAAACGGATTATAGGAATGGTGGGCGGTACTAGACTCGAACTAGTGACCCCTTGCGTGTGAAGCAAGTGCTCTAACCACTGAGCTAACCGCCCAACAATGTTCAATATTAGCAAATTCTTTTTTGTGAGTAAAACTTAATTGTCAGTAATTCTTTAATAGATTAAAATTAAATTAACAACTTAGAGAGAGGTTCGTAATGACCGTTGTTTTTATGAATTCCTGGCTGTGGTTGATTTTCATTATTATTGGTCTTCTTTTAGTTGTCACAGAACTCATCATCGGTGTTGATACCGGACTTGATTTAGTTTTCATTGGGTCAGCATTTGTACTTGGCGGTTTGCTCACGTGGGTGTTTCATTCGTGGATCGCTACTGCTCTTCTTACCAGTTTCCTTGCCATTCTGTATGTCATTCTTGGACGAAGCAAGATCAGACATTGGATCAATCGGCAGAGTATTGCTACAAACGTAGATTCAGTCATAGGTCAGTCAGGTGTTGTGACTATTGCTGTTCCTGCAGGTTCCCATGGGTATGTAAAGATCCATGGTGAGGAATGGAGAGCTACATCTTCCGATAGTTTGCCTGTCGGCAGTGAAGTTCAGGTGTTATCTGTTTCAGGTGTAACCGTAACTGTTAAGAAAAAATAATAAGGAGGTAATTATATGATGGGTCCCTTTATTGTAATTGGTATCATCCTGGTTCTTGCATTACTGGTTCTGGCCAAGTCAATCGTTACGATCAGACAGTACCAGAGAGGTATTGTTGAAAGATTTGGTCGATATCGAACCACACTCGAACCTGGTCTTCGTTTCATTATTCCTTTTGTTGATACTCTTGTAGCAAGAGTCGATATGCGAGAAAACGTTCTCGATATTGAACCTCAGGCAGTTATTACCAAAGATAATGTAGGTGTAACTGTTGATGCAGTTGTTTATTACTATGTAACTGATGCAAAGGCTGTTAAATATGAAGTTGCCAACTTCTATGTTGCAGTCAGTAAACTTGCTCAGACAAACCTTCGAAACCTTGTCGGTGATATGACTCTTGATGAAACTCTTGCATCCAGAGAAAGAATCAATGCCGCTCTCCGAACTACTCTTGATGAAGCAACTGATAAATGGGGCGTCAAGGTTACCCGAGTCGAAGTTAAAGAAATTCAGCCTCCTCGAGACATTACCGAAGCAATGAGCAAGCAGATGAAAGCTGAACGAGAAAAGAGAGCTACAATTCTCGAAGCTGAAGCATACAAACAGAAGCAGATCCTTGTTGCTGAAGGTGACAAACAGAATGCAGTTCTTGTTGCAGAAGGTGAAAAACAGGCTGCCATTCTTAAGGCTGAAGGTGAAGCCAAGGCTATTGAAAATGTTTCAACTGCTGCAAATCAATACTTTGTAGGAAATGCACAGCTTCTTAAACAGCTCGAAGTCACTCAGGCTTCTCTCCAGGATAATGCCAAGATCGTTGTCTCTGACCAGAGCAAACTTATCAATGTACTCGGTCTGACTGATGCATTGAGAAATAATAATCAGGAATAATTATTTAACTGACTGAGTTTTCATTAAGCTACCTGTACATACTATGCACAGGTAGCTTTTTTATATTATGATTTCGATATTATAGATTTCAGAGAACTCATATGGATCTGACAGTAAAGACTTTCAGCGAATTAAGCAATGATGAACTGTATCTGATATTGCAGGCAAGAGCCAGAGTTTTCGTTGTTGAACAGAACTGTGCTTATCTTGATATCGATGACATTGATAGAAGAAGCTATCATGTTTTTTATCTTTCAAATGGTCAGATAGATGCTTATCTGAGAGTCTATTTAAAAGAGCCCGGTGTTGCACAAATAGGGCGTGTACTGACAATAGAACGCGGGAAAGGGCTGGGAATAGATCTTCTTAAAGAAGGTATTGAAATATGCAGAAACAAATTCAATGCAAAAAGTGTTTACATTGAAGCACAGTCTTATGCAATAGGTTTTTATGAAAAAGCCGGATTCAAAGTGATATCCGGCGAATATCTCGAGGATGGGATTCCTCACGTTAATATGAAACTGGTTCTATAGTAGCAGTTTATCTTTTTTCTTTGGCAAGTCTGTAAAGCATCAGCATCATCACAATAGCTACAAGAAAAGCGAATGATGCTGCCAGCCAGTTCTCCTTCAAAAAGACAAAACCGAATACAATATTGACGATGGCAAGTACAGTCACAAAGATAAATCCAATGATAGGCTTGAAATTCATTTTCTTTTCTTCCATAGCTTTACCCCAGTTGTTCTTACTTTAACGATTCAATTTCTGAATGATTCAGCTTACGCCATGATCCTTCCTGAAGATCACCTATTGTTATTTTACCAATACGAATACGTTGTAAGTCAATTATTTTATAATCCAAAGATGCAAACATTCGTCGTATCTGTCTTTTTCTTCCCTCGTGAATGGTAATTGAATATTGGAATACTGGAGCTGATACCTTGATGATTTTGATCTTTGCAGGAGAAGTCGTTCCTTCTTCCAGTTCTATACCATTTTCCAGTTTTTTCCTGTCATCTGAAGTAAGAGGACGGTGGGTTCTGATCAGATACTCTTTATCTTTATTGAATTTCGGATGAGTGACCTTGTATGTGAAGTCTCCGTCGTTAGTCATGATTACGAGTCCTCTGCTGTCTGTATCAAGGCGTCCGGCAGGGTATGTATTCCTTAATTCATCAGGAAGTAAATCCAATACAGTCTTTTCGCTGTGAGGATCATCAGTCGTACATTGATAACCGACGGGTTTGTTTAACAGTATATATTCGTATTTGGAAGATGAATATGAAATCACTTTGTCATCAAGGGTGATTTCATCTTTGAGTGAATTGATTCTGGCAGTAAAGGCTTCTGCCACGATTCCGTTGACTTTGACTCGTCCGTCTCGGATCGCGTCAGTCATCTGACGACGCGATCCGCATCCGGCTTCTACTAAAGCTTTAACCAGAGTTTTATCTGATTGTTCGCTAGTAAACATTATCCAAGTTTGTTACCGCATTCTCCGCAGAACTTAGGAACAACATCAGTGTATTCATGACCGCACTGAGGACATTTGACTCCGGTAGCCTGCTTGGTGCCGCACTCGCCACAGAATTTACCTGTGTTCATTGTGCCGCACTGAGGACATTTCCAAGCTGCAGCTGCTTCGGGCTGTTTAGTACCGCATTCACCGCAGAATTTGCCGGTATTGTCTTTGCCGCACTGAGGACACTTCCATGCTGCAGCACCACCGGCTACTACTCCGCCTACAGCACCAGCATTTCCTGCAGCAGCTTTCTGCTGATTCTGCCACTGCATCTGCTGGAGGTTAGTATTGGATGAAGTTCCCATGAAGCCACCTGCAGCATTCATACCAATGCCCATGCCCATGAAGGCTGTTGCAGCACCTGATTCGTTTGAACCGGCGTTTTCGATACCACGGGCAATTGCACCCTGGACGTATCCTTCTCGAACGGTAGGATCGCCAAGCATGGCACCCTGGTTTCGCATGTTGATGAGTTTGGTGGATTCTTCGTCGTAGCTGATGCTTGCGATACCGACGGAGACGACTTCCATACCTCTCTTCTCTCGCCAATCTTCATCAAGTGTATCTGACATATACTTGCTGATTTCTCGGCTCTTTGAAGGAGCATATGAGACTCGGATACCATCAGCACTCATCTGGTTGATTGTTGACTGAAGAGCAGTCAGGAATTCAGAGAGGTACTGTTCATTGATTTCATCAATGTTTACTCTTGTTGCATCTCGGGGAATGGCTTCTGCATAGAACAGAATAGGATTGACGACTCGGATTGAGTAGTCACCATGTGCTCTGAGGAACAGTTCGGAATTGTAGAAGTTATCGAAGTAGTTTACAGGATTCTTGGTTCCGAATTTAATGCCTTTGATTTCCTGGGTGTTAATGTAAATAACTTTCTGATTCTTTGAAGGAGTGCCACCATACTTGATTCGGCTGAAGGCCTCTTTCAATGTGTCTTTGAATTCACCGTTGAACAGGGAAGGGCTGGATGAATTTTCAACCTTATAATAACCTTCTTCAGCAGTGTAATCGACGACTTTACCACCATCAAGAAGCATCATGAACTGATTGGGGTAAACGTGGATAATGGAACCATTTGAAACGATATCTTCAGTTCCATTGTTCTGGTTTCGTGTATCACCCTTTCGTACTTTGACGCCACGGGTCATAACGACTTTTTCGCTCATCGCATCAGCTTCAAATACTTCCTGATACTGATCCGAGAACGCTCCGGTTACCGCACCGGTGATTGCTTTGATTAGTGCCATGTTACAATCTCCTTTTTATAAAATTAGAGTAGACCGTCTATCCTTCGTTTTAAATCTGCAGGCTGTAAGACACCGACAGAATTATCGACAACTTGTCCATCCTTAACATATATAAGGTTGGGAATGCTCATTACATGAAATTTATTAGGTGTAATTGGATTTTGATCAACATCCATCTTGCAGAACTTAACTTTGCCGGCATATTCTTCACTGAATTTGTCGAGAATGGGTGCCATCATTTTGCATGGACCGCACCAGGTGGCCCAGAAATCCACAATGACAGGCACATCTGAATTAAGTACTTCCTGATCGAATGTTTGATCATCGATAACAAGTACCATTCATACCTCCTTTTGCTTGATGTTTAATTATAAATCATTTTAACTGGCAAAATAAATATATAAAAGTCACATCTGGTTGACGATATTTATTATGAAAGATAGAATTCTGGCAGTTGAAGAGGTTTCATATGAAGGATGATTTTACAGCTGTAGTCATGGCAGCAGGTCAGGGAAAAAGAATGGCCCCGCTGTCTGTCAAAAAACCTAAACCTATGATCGAGGTTGCCAGCAAACCGATAATTGAACATCTGATTTCTCAGATCAATCTGGCTGGTATTAAAAAATTTGTCCTAATAGTCGGTTATTGCGAAGAAGCCATTAAACGACATTTCGGAGATGGCTCCCGTTTTGGTTGCAGGATCGAGTATGTCACTCAGACTGAGATGCTGGGAACCGGACATGCTGTCATGCAGGCAGAGCATATGGTGAATGATTCTTTTATTGTTATAAACGCTGATATGTTTGTCAGTGCCGACGATATTAATGCATTTATTAATACTCCCGGCTGCGTTCTTACTGTTCAGGATGTTGAGGATATTTCCAGATACGGATCGGTTCAGATAAAAGACGGGTATGTTGCCGATATCCGGGAAAAGGATCCTGATTCTCCAAGTAAAATGGCATCAATTGGCATGTACAAATTCAACAGATCCATATTTGATGCCCTGCATTCAATTCCAAAATCATCCCGCGGCGAATATGAACTCCCGACAGCAATCCAGAAACTGATCGACGATAAGAAAGAAGCATTCAGTGTTTTTGTTTGCAATTCATGGAGAGATGTCAGTTATCCGTATGACCTTATTTCATTTAATAAATATGTATCCGAGAGGCTTTCGTTCCATAGTTACGGATGTATAGACGATAGTGTACGCATATCCGGTAAAGTATCTTTGGATGATAACTCATGCATCAAAAACGGCTGCATTATTGATGGCATTCTGACGGTAGGGCATAACACGATAATAGAAGAAAACTGTTCATTCTCTGGAGCAGTTTCGCTCGGAAACAATTGTATAGTTAAAGCCGGAAGCAGAATTGATAATTCCATTATTATGGATTCAACACAAATTGGTTATCGCACATTTGTGTCAGACAGTGTAATCGGCAGTTCCTGTTCATTAGGATGCGGAAACATTATTGCATCTAGATCTTCCGATGGGAAACTGCACGGGTGCATTATCGGTGACGATTCCAAACTCGAAGACAATGTTATTGTCAGAAGCGGAAGTGTGCTGAATATTGGTACTGAACTGCCACGTGATTCCGTTTATCCTGTACTTTAAGACTAACTTGGTCGCCAATGTCATATTCTATTGATCAAAAACTGGATTCTCTTTCAAAATCAAAATTCAGGTCTAGTTTTCATTTGAATTCTGATGATATTTCATACATAAATGAAAAGGGAATGGAAACGATTCGTCTGCACGCTGTGGATTTTGTATCAAAACGATTGGCTCCTGCTTATCCGGCCAATGATGGTAAACAGACTCCGATGAAAGGACATCCTGTGTTTAAAGCAATGCATGCTACAGCATGCTGCTGCAGAGGATGTTTGCATAAATGGTATGGCATAACTTTGCACAGAGAACTCACAGAACAGGAAATATCCATGGCAGTAAGTATTATTATTGCATGGATAAACAGGCAGTTGAATCAGTAATTGATATGAATAATAACTTCTAAAATCTCAGAACCGGATTAGAAAAATAATTTATTTGTTTTGACAATCAATGGACAGACTATATTATTATGATTTATGCGCACTGATGATTCTGTTCGTTGCTCTTGTAACTTTATATTTTCACTGAATGCATAAGTGCTTTTATTTCTCCAAACCATTGCCTGTTGATTGACTTACGGCTTTTCTTGAGTTACATAAATAGTTCTTTTTCACTTTCCTTTAATCAAAAACATTCAGATGCAATAATTATTTTTCACTGTTGTCCTTTAATAATTGACATATACCCCCATAGGGTATCATTATTTAATCATCATATAATAGGAAGAATCAATTATGGGCAATGAATTAACAAATATGTCAGGCGGCTGTCCTTACTGTCATGGAATTCACTCCAGCAAGGAAAGAACAGATGAAGAATACAAAAGCTTGATGAATCGTCTGAAGAGGATTGAAGGGCAGATCAGAGGTATCGAGAAAATGCTTGAGAACAGTGCCTATTGTCCGGATATTCTTATCCAGGTTTCTGCTGTTGTATCTGCACTGAATAGTTTTAACAGGGAATTACTCGATTCACATATCCGATCCTGTGTCGCAGATGATATCAGAGCGGGTAATGATGCAACTATAGATGAACTTGTTGCTGTTATACAGAAACTGTTGAAGTAGAAAGAAGTAAGTCATGGATAAATATGAAGTAACAGGAATGAGTTGTGCTGCATGCCAGATGCATGTTGAAAAAGCTGTGTCCCAGGTAAAAGGTGTCGTTAACTGCAACGTCAGTCTTCTGACAAACTCAATGGTCGTGGATGGTACGGCTGATGAAAAGGAAATAATCAAGGCAGTTGAAAATGCAGGCTATGGAGCAAAAAAGATAGGCGGCAGCGGATCATCGATCGGAAAGAGCGCATCCCAGAAACTGAGAGAACAGGAAGAAGCATTAAAAGACAAAGAAACAGTTCCTATGCTTAAGCGTCTTATCAGCTCTGTATGCGTGTTACTGGTACTGATGTATTTCTCAATGGGACATATGATGTTCGGTTTTCCTGTTCCTTTCTTCCTGAACAATCATGTCAGTTTAGGGATACTTCAGATGCTGTTGTCCCTTATCGTTATTTTTATCAATAGAAAATTCTGGGCACAGGGTTTTGGTGCAGTTATACATGGATCAACAAATATGGATACTCTGGTTGCGCTTGGTTCAACTGCATCCTTTGGATACAGCCTTGTTGCTCTGTTTATTATGGTTTTAAAAATGGCGGATGGTAATATGGCCGCCGTCGATGATCTTGCAATGAATCATATTTGGTTCGAATCTGCAGCCATGATCCCGACTTTGATAACAATCGGAAAAACTGTTGAATCATATTCAAAAGGCCGTACCACTGATGCATTGAAGAGTCTTATGAAGATATCTCCCAAAACGGCTGTCGTCATCAGAGACGGAATAGAATCTGTTGTAAATATTGATGATGTGTCAGTGAATGACATTTTTGTTGTTAAATCCGGTGACAGTGTTCCTGTAGACGGAATAATAGTTGAAGGAAGTGCTGCAGTTGATGAGTCCGCTATCACAGGAGAGAGTATTCCTGTGGATAAATCCGTCGGCGATGAATTGTCAGCTGCAACCATAAATAAAGCAGGTTTTCTTAAAGCAAAAGCTACCAGAGTAGGTGAAGATACAACACTTTCCCAGATAATTAAAATGGTTTCTGATGCTGCTGCCACTAAAGCGCCAATCGCACGTATAGCAGATAAAGTTGCATCGGTATTTGTTCCTGCTGTAATAGTAGTTGCTTTATTGACCTGTGTCGGCTGGATGATAGCCGGTCAGACGTTCACATTCGCCTTTACAAGAGCTGTATCAGTCCTTGTTATAAGTTGTCCATGTGCCCTTGGTTTGGCTGTTCCTGTAGCAATAATGGTGGGAAATGGAGTCGGTGCAAAGAACGGCATTCTGTTTAAAACAGCATCTTCACTGGAAGCGACCGGACGGATCCAGATTATTGCAATGGATAAAACAGGAACAATTACTAAAGGAACTCCTGAAGTAAATGATATTGTCACTGCAGAAAACATTGATCAAAACGAATTGATGAAGACAGCAGCTTCTCTTGAAATGAAAAGCGAACATCCGCTGGCTAAAGCAATCAATGAATACTGCAGGAATAATCAAATCGGACCTTATGAAGTAACAGATTTCAATGTATTGCCAGGCAGCGGTCTTTATGCCAGACATGGTGATGAAGAAATAACCGGAGGAAGTCTTGATTATATTTCAGGCAGATTCTCTGTGACAGATGAACTCATTAAAAATGCAGGGATATTTGCTGAACAAGGTAAAACTCCATTGTTTTTTGCTAGATCAGGCAAGGTTCTGGGTTTTATTACAGTTTCAGACAGCATCAAAGAAGAAAGCAGAAATGCAATAAGTCAGCTTAGAAAAATGGGAATCGAAGTAATAATGCTGACTGGTGATAATCCCAGAACAGCAAAGGCAATAGGTGATAAGGCAGGTGTAGATAAGGTTATTGCAGGAGTATTGCCTGATGGAAAAGAAAAGAACATCAGAGAACTCCAGAAAAAAGGAAAAGTTGCCATGGTTGGTGACGGTATCAATGATGCTCCTGCTCTTACACGTGCCGATATCGGTATTGCAATTGGAGCAGGCACGGATGTCGCAATAGATGCGGCTGATGTTGTTTTAATGAAAAGCAGACTGGATGATGTTCCGGCAGCCATACGATTAAGCCGTTCAACAATAAAGAACATACACGAAAATCTCTTCTGGGCATTCTTCTATAACATTATCTGTATACCGTTGGCAATCGGACTCTATCAGGCATTATTCGGCTTGGGTTTTGAATTGAAACCCGTTGTAGGTGCTATTGCAATGAGCATATCATCTGTAACTGTTTGTCTGAATGCTCTGCGATTGAATCTGTGCAATGTTCATGATGACAGCCATGATAAACCGCTGAAATCTGATTATTCAGGTAAGGGCAATGCAGAATTATTATACGGTGATAACAACGAAGGCTTTGCTTTAAATCCGTCAGAAAATACTCTTGAAAATCCTAATAAGACAGCAAAAATTAAGAAAACTATTAAAATTGAAGGAATGATGTGCGGTCACTGTGAAAAGGCTGTAGGCGGAGCACTGGGGAAACTCGATGGAGTAGTTTCAACTATTGTCAGTTTTGAGAAAGGAACTGCAATCGTTCTTATGTCCAAAGAGATTGCGGATGACGTTCTTATCAAGGCTGTTGAAGACGAAGATTACAAAGTAATATCAATATCGGAATAATGATATAAGGAGAATAGAATGACTAAGACAATCAAAATTGAAGGAATGATGTGCGGTCATTGTGAAAACAGAGTTAAAAAAGCACTTTCAGCATTAGACGGTGTGACAGATGCAGATGTCAGTTTTGAAAAGGGCACGGCAATTCTGAATCTTCATGATGACGTCAAGGATGATGTGATTAAATCTGCTGTTGATGAAGCCGGATATAAGGTTTTATCAATAGATTAAACTAATTTGCAGATAAGATTTCTATTATCGCTATTACTGCAGATGCATTTAGCTAAGCTAATTGTTATCGGGTAACTTGTAGATACCCTTGGAAAGTTTATAATTAAAATTAGGGCATAAGATAAATAGTATAAACGACTTCTACGACCGGATGAGTGCCTTTGTAAACAAACTGCAGACTGAAGGAGTCTGTTAAATATGAGTAAAAAAACAAGTATTATTAACAAAATCAGACGAACTATTCTGATTGTTGATGATGAAATGATCAATCAAGAAATCCTCAAGGAGATTCTGAGCGATAAATACGATATAGTTACTGCTGAAAACGGGGAAGATGGGTTAAAGGTTTTAAAAACTTCACTGACACCCATTTCATTGATTCTTCTGGATATCAATATGCCGATAATGGGCGGACTTGAGTTCATTAGTATTATCAAAGAGGAAGAACAGTTTAGACGTATTCCTATCATTGTGTGCACCAGTCAGAAAGAAAGCGAGATTGAATCGCTTGAACTTGGTGCCGTGGACTTTATCAAAAAACCATATGATATGCCGGAGATTATCCTGGCCAGGACCAATCGTGCCATTGAACTTTCAGAAGATCAGCTGATTATTCAGGCTACAGAACGTGATGCTTTGACAGGAACCTATAATAAACACATTTTTATGGAATACGTTCACGTTATTGACGAATATAACAGCAGCTCCCAGTATGACATGTTGGTACTGAATATCGATAAGTTTCACATATACAACGAGATATTTGGAAAAGATAAGGGAGATAAGGCTCTCGTTTCTTTAACTGAGATTTTAATGAAGTTCGCCCGTTTGAATGATGGCATTGTTGGGCGTCTCCATGATGACTATTTTGTTCTGTATGTAAAGCGTCAGAGTAATTACGGCAGATTTCTTGAATGGATCGACAAACAACTGGAGTTTCATTACTCCATTACCAATCTTCTCTTACGAATGGGTGTATATCAGATAACAGCCGGTGAAGATGAAACAGTGGATGATCGTATTGGCAGAGCAGAGCAGGAATGTAAGGATGTCGTTGTCGGTAGAGAAAGTGCATTCCGCATATATGATGTCAAGAAACATGAACAGGAACTTCTCATGGTTCAGCTGACAAATGATTTAGAGAATGCCATTCAGGAAGGCCAGTTTGAAGTTTATTATCAGCCTAAGATCAATGTTTCTGATTGCAAACCGCGCCTTTCATCTGCTGAAGCACTTATTCGATGGAATCATCCCAAGCTTGGTTTTATTTCTCCCGGATTGTTTATCCCTCTTTTTGAAAGTAACGGCTCAATAAGATTACTTGATGAATTTGTCTGGCGTAAGGCAGCTAATCAGGTTAGGCTCTGGAAAGAAAAATATAATAGGACAATTCCTGTATCAGTTAATGTCTCACGTGCGGATATTTTTGACAAAAAAATTGTTGAAACTTTTGACAGTATTATCAGCGAAACAGGTATTAATCAGGAAAACCTGCAAATCGAGATAACGGAGTCAGCCTATAACAACGAGACCGATCAGATGATTCAAGTCATTGATCAGCTAAGGAGCAGAGGTTTCAAAATACTGATTGATGATTTCGGAAAAGGGTATTCGTCTCTTTACTCTCTTGCCTCCTTCTCATTTGATGTCCTGAAGTTGGATATACAATTTGTAAGAGAGATGTTTAAGGGTGAAAAGAACCGTAAAATTGTTGATATTATCGCTGAAATAGGTGAGGCATTGAATGTACCTCTTGTTGCCGAGGGTGTTGAAACAGCAGAGCAGCTGGAAGCACTTAAACAGTCAGGATATAACATAATTCAGGGATTTTATTTTTCAAAACCTCTTTGTGAGAGAGATTTTGATTCATTTATCGAAAAGGGAGATTATTAACATGCTGACCATAGAAAAACTGGTGGAATATGGTGCTGATACTGAGACAGGACTCAAACGTTGCGTCAACAGTGAATCATTGTACCTTCGCTTGGTTAATACTGTTCCTGATCACAAAAGTTTTGCTGCACTTGATGAAGCAATTGCCCAGGGTGACTTTGAAAAGGCATTTCAGGAAGCTCATGGTCTTAAAGGCGTATTAACTAATCTGGCACTTACTCCGCTCTCAGATCCGATCGTTGAGATTACAGACCATCTTCGTGCAAAGGAGTCAATGGATTATAATCCATTACTGGATATTATCCATGAACAACTAGAAAAACTGGCAAAGATTTGTCAGGACTGATATTCCGACTGTATTGATTACATATTTACCCCAATGATACATACAGGCTTATCGTATGACTGTTGAAAGTAATAAAACAAATGATAATAATTCCATCCAGGAATATCGTAAGAAACAGGGAGAAAAATGCGGCTATCTTGGAATAGTTCTGAACATTCTCTTATTTGCTGTAAAACTTATTGCATCAGTTATTTCTCATTCTATTTCTATTCTTGCCGATGCATTTAACAACTTGTCAGATGCAGGTTCATCAATAATAACTATCGTTGGTTTTAAGCTTTCTTCAAAAAAACCGGATAGGGAACACCCTTTCGGACATGGAAGATTTGAATATGTAGCTGGTCTAGCTGTGGCATTTATTATTTTTGCCATGGCAGTCGAACTTTTCAGAAGTTCTGTTGATAAGATTATCCATCCAAAAGAAACGATGTTTGATTATACTGTCTGCATCATTCTCGTCGTTTCAATACTGACAAAGCTCTTCATGTATTTTTATAACAGAAAAATTGGCAGAAGGATCTCGTCCCCGGTACTTTTGAATAATGCCAAGGATAGTATTTCTGACGTAATCTCTACATCAGTAGTATTCATATCATTATTTATTTCTCATTTTTCAGATTTTCAGCTTGATGGCTATGCAGGCGCAGCTGTTGCCATCTTCATCTTTATTCAGGCATATGAAGCTGCCAGAGATACGATTTCACCGCTGCTGGGTGAGGCGCCTGATCCGGTATTGATTAAAGAGATTTCCCAGACAGTTCTTTCTTACCCATGTGTTCTCGGAGTTCATGATGTTGTCATTCACAACTATGGTTACGGCAGTCATATGATGTCCTTACATGTCAATGTTATTTCAAATATGTCATTAATTGAAGCTCATGATCTCACTGATGAAATTGAAAAGTACCTGGACGAAAAATACAGCTGTACATCTGTTATTCATATTGACCCAATTGATATGAATGATATTGAAGCTGATGAAATTATCAATAAGATCAGTTTAATGATTTCGAATATTGGGCCAGAGATTACCTATCATGATTTCAGACTGATAAAGAAAGATGAGAAAAAGATTATTTCAATTGATCTGGCTGTTCCTTTCAAATATAAGATGTCGAACGAAAAAATACATGCTTCTATAACTAAAAGTTGTAATGAAGAATTCCCTGGTTATAAATTAGATATTACGATCGATAATTACTAGAATTAAAGAAAGATCAAATATAGACAAAGCCATCAGACGTCTGATGGCTTTGTTATAACGTTATATTAAATGTTCCGGTTTATTCAGATTCTTCATCTTCGGAAGAATCATCGTCATCATCATCTTCGTCAACTTCGTCTGAATCAGTATTATGACAACAATCAGATTTCCAGAAATACGGGCACCATTTTTTTGCCCATTCAGGTGCTTCAGGCATTGGTTCACCGGTTACATACGCCTTAATGACTCGTCGGTGGGCATACACTGCTATGCCGACGATAATACCTAAAATGAAAAGAAATGCATTGAGAATGCCTCTGTTTGAATGATTATCCATAGCGTTTCTCCTTGACAATATTATAGTAAAACCGCATTAAAACTGTACAGATTATTCACTTACAGGGAAGAACAGTTCTGCAAATTTTTTCCAGTTTTCGGGATAAGCATTCTTGCCTTCATAAACTATGATCTGGCAAGATTTGTTTGCTGAATTTTCTGTTTTTATTGTTACTTTCCAAAATTTATTGTCAGGATTATCGGGATTGATGTAACTGTGGTCCCAGTCTTCTATCCTGATGTCTTTCCTGATGTAATCTAGAATATTTACATAATCATCAACATCTATCTGATTGCTGAGTGTCTGCTGTTCATCTTCAAGTTTTTTGTAATAAACTCCTGAATTATGTCTGTATACAGTGGCTTTGTAATATGTTTTTCCGTACATATTTCCAAGCAATACTTCGATTGACAATATATTGTTGCTGATTATTTCTCTGGCCATTGATTATCTCCGATAACTAGCAATCAATTTAAATTATATAGCAGAAATTAAAGATTAAGAATCTATGAAAAAAGGAATTTCGCTGGCGGAGAGAGTGGGATTCGAACCCACGATAGTGTTTGCACACTATACACGATTTCCAGTCGCGCCTGTTCGGCCACTCCAGCATCTCTCCAAATAACTGATTTATGTATTTTAATTAATAATCTGATTTAATTCAAATTCTATGAATTTAATATTCAAATATAATTGATCAAGCGTCTATTTTAATATAATTTTTCTGCTGAATTGTTTATAATTAACATATAAATTGTGATAGGAGGTTTAGATGAAATTAGTTTGTTTACAGGAAAACCTGGCATATGGTTTAGGTCAGGTAGGAAGAGCAGCTGGCCGATCAACTTTACCAATTACAAATAATATTAAATTAACAACCGATCAGGGAAGACTGAAGCTTGTAGCAACCAACCTTGAAATGGCAATCAGCTGTTGGATAGGTTGTGATATTTCATCTGAAGGATCTATCACAGTACCGGCTAAATTAATAACCGATTATGTTGCCACTCTTGGCAAGGATGACAAGATTGAACTGGATCTTGATTCCAAAAACAGTCTCAACATTAATACTGGCCGACAAAAAACCAGATTATCCGGAATGATTGATGATGATTTTCCTCCTATCCCGACAATTGACGATGGCCTCGTTGTCAAAATGAAATTCTCCGATCTGAAGAAAGCTATCAGTCAGGTGGTTTTTGCTGCAGCAAATGATGTTGCACGTCCTGTTCTTACCGGTGTACTCGCTGAATTCAATGGAGATAAACTTAATCTTGTCGCTGCCGATGGTTTCAGATTGGCTGTTTATAAAATCAATCTGGAAATGAAAGCCAATATCCCCATCAAAGCAATTATCCCTGCAAGAGTTCTTAATGAACTTTGCAGAATGGTTATTCTTGGTGATGATGAAGTCACCATCATGATTAATGAAAAGGCTACCCAGATCTTATTCACTGTTGGCGATGTCCAGATTTATTCACAGCTAATTCAGGGCAGCTTCCCCGCTTATCAGCAGCTTATTCCTAATGGCGAATCAACAACCATTACCGTTATTGTTGATCAGTTCCAGAAGAACGTTAGAACAGCAAGTATTTTTGCTAAGGATGGAAATGGAATCATTAAGCTGATTGCAACGCCCGGAGCAGATCTTGTTCCCGGCAAATTGACTCTTAATGCCCGAAGCGAAGAAGTAGGTGACAACGTTTCAGAAATGGAAGCCATCATTGATGGCAAGGAAAGCAAAATTGCATTCAATTATAAATACCTGAATGATATGCTGAATGTTATCAAGGATGATCAGCTGATCCTTCATGTCGTTAATCCTACAAGCCCAGGTGTCTTCCTGCCGGCAGGACCTGAATCGTTCATTTATGTGATCATGCCAATGTTCGTTCAGTGGTAATGAAGCATTGTTAATCAAAAGGGCGCAGAGACTATTCTGCGCCTTTTTTAATGTTCAGCAGGTATTCAGCCAGTTTGCGAACGGCTTTGCCTCTGTGACTGATTTGATTCTTTATCTCTGGTGATAATTCTGCCATGTGTTTTCCGAATTCTGGAACGTAGAAGATGGGATCATAACCGAATCCGTTTTCACCTTTTCTTTCATAGGCAATCAGACCTTCTACCTTATCTTCAAAGACGGTTATTTTATCTTCTGATTCATAAAGAGTTATAGCGCATTTGAATCTGGCAGTTCGTTTATCAGCTGGAACATCCTGAAGTAATTCCATCAGAAGTCTAAATTTTTCATCATATGAAGTATTATGACCGCCGAAACGTGCTGAGTATATACCTGGAGCCCCGTTGAGTGCATCTATTTCCAGTCCGCTGTCATCAGCAACTGTCATCATACCGGACAATCTTCCAAGCGTGACTGCTTTGATTCTGGAATTCTCTGCGAAAGTTCTTCCTGTTTCTTCTACATCTGTATCGACGCCAAGTTCATTTGGAAGAATGATTTTATATTTATCGCCAAGTAAAGCAATGAGCTCCTTTCTTTTACCTTGATTAGTGGTAGCAAAAAGGAGCTCATTCATATTCAATTCCTTAAATCTGGTTATGCAAGATCAACAAATCGATCTTTGAGTTTATCCATTACCTGAGGCATGGTTGTATATTCCATTTCATTGAGAGGCAATCTGTGAGGTTCGAAAGGACCATGTGATCTCATTAAATCAGCTGCATCAAGAGCGGCCTGTCGTGCATTATCGAAAGACTTGTCAGCAAAGAAGTCACGAGGACCAACTAATCTACCATTTGCAAGCTGATAACCATATGCGACAACTCGAGGAGGACCATCAAATCTGGAAGGAGTGGAATCTGCTTCACTTACGGGCATGAAAGGACCATAGTGGGAACCTCTCATCCATCCTTCAACAAACCAGGTCTTGGAGAATGGTTCGAGAACTTCACCTACAGCAGGGAAACATCCCTGAGCTCGTACCAGACATACAGGATCATCTTTACCTACATATCTGCCGGCAATGTTGTAAAGTTTCTGAGTTGATGAGACTGCTGCAACTTCACCTTTGGTGGTATAAACGGCTTTGATACAATATCGGGTTGGTGCTCCGATGAAAACTAACATATCATAAAGATCTTCGGGTGTCTTGAATTTGATCATTTTGTTTTCTACTACATCATGAACTTCAAAAACAAAACCATCATGCATGTTCTGTGCAATGACTAAACCGATTGTGTTGAACGGATCTGCAAACATCTTGTAGAGTGGCATGTTCCATGCGCCTGATGATGTTTTGTCAGCCATGAAAACAATTACAGGTTCACTGGGTCGTTCTTCGATTTCCATTTCAGCACAGCCGGGGCCCATGCCTTTGACATTGCCCGAGAATGCATCTGCAAGAAGATCCTGACCGGCACCATATAACTTTAATTTCTTTGCTACATCAGTACATGCAACAAATGTATTCCATGCCATCTGATGGATTTCATTGTTATCGGTTCCATGATCATGGGTCATGATAAGTTCACAGTCATCACCGCATTTTGCAACCTGATAATCAATGATCAAACCTTTTTCTTTTGCTTTTTCACAGCACTCGTTTGCTGTGGCGAGTAGTTCAGGATGTGATTCAGAGTGTCCGACGTATCCGCCGATATCAGCCTTGATTACACTGAAGGTTAGTTTCATTTCTTCTCCTTATAGTATTTAATAATCGATTCCTTTGACTGCATTAATTCCATTTTGATATGCATGTTTTATACATTTCATTTCTGTTACAGTATCTGCGAGTTCAACCAGTCTTTCGCTCGCATTTCTGCCAGTAAGAACTATATGCATATTATATGGTTTTGACCGAGTTAATTCTATCACGTCATTTTCTTCTAATAAACCTGAATTTACACAGGTGATAATTTCATCCAATATCAAAACATTTATTTTATTTTCGGACATTATTTTTTTTGCATATTCAAGACCTTGTTTAGCTGCCTCGATATGTTTTGTTTTGTCAGTTGTATTGAATACCCATTCATCACCGCCGAAATGCTTTACTTCAATTTCTTTCATTGCATCTAAGGCTTTAAAATCACTGTGATCAAACAGACTGCCTTTCATAAAAAACAGAACGGATACTGAAAGACCTGCTCCATATGCACGCAGTGCAGTTCCCAGTGCTGAAGATGTTTTGCCTTTACCTTCTCCTGTAAAAATTAAAACAAGACCTTTATTTTCCAAGTTCATTTTTGCTTCTTTCTTTAAACTCATACAGCTTGTTCAATGCCTCAATCGGAGTGATCTGATCCAACTCCAGATCAGAAATCTCTTCAAGAACAGGGGAATTATTTAACATAAGAGGTAGTTGGAGTGCATCATGTTTAGGTTTGTTTTTGGAGATTTCATTCTTTTCCAGTTCAGTTAGAATTGCATCAGCCCGGTTAGTCACAGCTTTTGGTATTCCTGCTAGTTTTGCAACGTGAATGCCATAGCTTT
>JAEESL010000021.1 GCA_016286345.1 Dehalococcoidales bacterium
GTCATCATAATGATCTTGGTTTTGATTGGTGCCAATATCCTCAGCGTCATCATCAAATTCCTTACTTCTGCGCTCGGACAGCGAACTAAGACTGTCGGCAATCTGATTCAATCTGTTATCAAATACGGCAGTATAATCGGTGCAGCATTCTATATGTTCCACCTGTTTGGTATCAATACATCTTCACTGGTGACGTCGGCCGGCATCCTTTCCATCGTCGTCGGTCTCGGTGCCCAGAGCTTGATTGGTGATATCCTTGCCGGTATCTTTATCGTCTTTGAAGGCGAATTCCAGGTCGGTGACTTCATTACCATCGGAGATTTCCGAGGCAAGGTTATCGATATCGGTATCCGTACGACAAAGGTTGAGGATGTCAACGAGAACAACGTCAAGATCTTCAATAACAGCGATATCTCCGGCATCTTGAACATGACTAAAGAGTCATCATTTGCTGTTAGCGATGTCGGTATCAGTTATAACGAATCCATAGAACGGGTGGAAGCTGTCCTTCGTGAAGAGTTCCCGAATATTCGAGAACGCTTGCCTGCGATCACTGACGGTCCTTTCTACAAAGGCGTCCTCAGACTGGACGACAGTGCCGTTGTAATAAGGATTTTGGCTCAGTGTGAGGAAGAAGACAGGATCCAGCTCGCCCGAGATCTTAACCGAGAACTGTTTATTGCTTTCAATAGACATAATGTTAACATTCCGTTCCCGCAGGTCACTGTTTCTTACGCTGCACAGGAAAGGAAGGAAGTTTCTACAAACGAATCTATGTTCTCAGAAGAGTTTGTCGCAGAACAAAGGATTCTTACCAAAGATATGGGAGACGGAGGAGATGGAGATGGTTAGGCACGTAGCAAAGTGCCTGACCGTGCTCTGCCTGGCCGCGGTATTGTTACTTGTGCCGACTACTGTAGTCTGCGCTGATGCCGGCCAAGAAGGTGGCGACAATACCGGAAGCGGGTTGCTCGATATGTCGACAGGGATCGGGGCAGCCGGCCTTTTGGGCGTTGGCGGCGGTGGTGCTATCGTAGTAAGCAGGAATAATCGCAAACGTCGTCAGCGTATGGTCAGGAACAAACAGGTTCCAGGGGAAATGCCTGCGGAGCATCAGACTAATAGACCATTCAGTCCTGGTCACAGAGGTTTATCGCTGCGAAATCTTTTCCAAAGATAAGCATGATCAAGAGGTTGTTCTATGACGAAAGAATTTGATACGACATGGCGTGAGTTAACCCTTCCTGGTAATCAAAACTACTCTATAGGGATTTGTGCCTATACAAATAAAGTCAGGCATATGATTATCGGGAACGATGTGTTAAGAGAATCCATGATTAGGAAAGTTGTTTTGTCGGATGATGAAAAAACCTGTTTGGTAGGTAATCATTGCCTTGCGATGGATTGTCCTTTGAATAACACCGAACAAGAGCATGTTATTCACATGTTAGATATGAATGAGGATAGCCCTGTCGATGAAGATACGGCGAGGATTTGGGGAGCAGATACTGTTTCCGGATGCTATGTTGCATTGGCCAAACGGTTGTCTGAAGAGATTGCTTTCGAAAAAAATCAGGAACAGAGCTGAACAGTAACAATCCCTTCGACATGGACATGTCCAGTGGTATCCTCTGCAGAGACTTTCAATGAGTAAGTGCGATCGTTTTTTGATGCGATAGCACCCTTACAAACCAAGGGGTAGTCAGGATAGGATATGCTTCTGAAAGCGAAGGAGAAATCGATGATATAGCCTTCCTGCCCTAACCATGTATCGACCATATCTAAGAGAATTGAAACAACCAGTTGTCCATGGACAATTGGCCCAGGAAGTCCCATAGACTTGGTGAATGAATTGTCGTAATGGACGGGATTATTGTCGCCAGATACCCTTGCCCAAGAATGGACCTGCTCAAGTGTCGGAGTGGTTGTCATTGAATATGTATCGTTCATGATGTCGGAGCTCCCTTAACTACAGAAAGCTGTCGGCAGTGGGCAACAAGTCCATCATTGACATAGTAGTCTTTGTCTATCGTGATAATGCACATGTAACCATCAAGTTTGGATTCTTTGATGTTGGATATCACGGCATTAATCGATATGGTGCAACCAACGGGAATCTGCTCGTAAACTGATAATGTTGAGCCACCCTGAAGGACGATTCCTTTCATTTCCAACATTTTCGATATCATCTGTTCGCATCCCAAAGTTGGTAGGATGAAGCAAGGGACGATCAGCCCTGAATAATAGTAATCTGGAGAATTCTTTACAGTGCCGATATAGTCACTGACTAATTCGCGAGACAATGTATATGTGAAAGGTTCTAATGGCTTATGCAGAAGAGTCTTTAATTTGTCGATACTGATTGTCTGTCTTTCCATGATGATGAAATTATAGGTCTATTCTCCTAAACATGATAAACAAATAATCCTCATTTCGGTGTGAGCAAAACTTCACGCCATAAAAAGTACATTTGTCTTTATAATCTTGAGTGAGCGTCAAATGTTTATATCTGTGTCGACCAGTGAAGAAGCGTGATACCATCTAGTATATGTAATGCATTAACCTATCGACATTGGATTGTCAGCTGTATTCTGCAAAAAGGGTGGTTAGTATGAGAATAGAGCCAGATAGTGAATACTACATAGGCGCGGCTATTAAGCAATATGAAGGTTTATCTCAGATCTTCGATGCAATTGATGTTGGTGTTTGTGTCATAGATCTGGATTATCGTATCAGATATTTCAACAAAAAATTCCAGGATCTTTCGGGTATTTCTCTTGAGGATGCTCGTGGAAGACTCTGTACAGAATGTTTTGATAGCCATTACTGTGGTGCGGAAAACTGCCATGTAAAACAGTTTATAGAAAGCGGCAGTCTGAATGTCAAAATGCTATATCCATCCTGCGTAAAAGAAAACAGTCCGTATGTAGTTGCCCCGCTTGCCCTTCGAGACGATGATGGGCATGGTGTAGGTGTAGTAAATTTCTACATTGAGAATGCGGAGTACACCTTCGCTTTAAGAGAGTACGTTGAACTGTTTGAAGAAGTCCCTGTTGGCATTTGGGAAGCCGACTATTCTGGTTTTAAACAATACATAGACAAACTGCGAGATTCCGGCATTGAGAATGTTGAACAGTACCTATCAGACAACATCGACCAATTGAAAGAAGCCTTCCTGTCGATCAAGGCAATCAGGGTCAACAAGCAGTTCTTGAAGCTTGGAGACAACCATAGTATGGAGGATGCTTTCAGAAAGATTAATGAAGGCATGTTGAAAAACGAAGAGGAGCTGAAGGGGCTTTTCCTTTCTAATACTATGGCGCTGATGCATGGACAAACACGTTTTACATATGAACAAAGGATCGAGGTCGATGGACAAGAGGTATTCCAAAGAATACTCATCGCTGTTCCGCCTTCATCACGAAAAACATTCAGCAAAGTGTACTTCGTCTTTTTGGACATAACGACATTGATGCAGACTCAGCGTGAATTGATGAGATTGAAAAACAATCTTGATGATATCGTCACTCAAAGAACAAATCAGCTGATGGCAGAAGTTCGACGCAATCGGGAGATTGCTGAGGAATTAGAACATAGACTTGAAGTTGAGCATAAACTAAGACAGGAACTTGAACAGACGTTTGAGAAACAACAGCTATTTGTGAGAGCACTTATCCATGAAATCAAGACACCATTGACACCAATAATTGCCTTAAGCGATGTGTTAGTTAATAGTTTGACAGGTACAGATCTTGAGTGTGCACAGACAATGAATCAGGGTGTTTTGAATCTTAATCGGAGAATAGACGATTTGACCGATTTAATTCGGTATGACATTAAGCAGTTTATTGTTAAGTTCGGTGAGGTCGATATATCCAAGCTTGTTCGAGATTGCGTGTCTTTCGTGACGCCGAGGATTGAAAAGCGTAGCCAGCAAATAACATCCTGCATCCCGGAAGGTGTGATTGTTCAGGGAGATGAGGACAGACTACGCCAGGTGGTAATAAACATTTTGGATAATGCTATAAAGTTTACTCCCCAGGGAGGCAAAATCGATGTCGCCGTAGAACAGAATCTCTTGGCGGTCATCATCAAGATCACAGATAGCGGTATAGGAATCAAAGAGGAGAAACTGAATAATATTTTTGAGCCATATAGGAGACTCCGGAAAAACGGAGTTAATGCCAGTGGGCTTGGGTTGGGTCTGGCGTTGAGCAAGAGGATTATAGACCTGCACCATGGTTTGATATGGTGTAGGAGTTCTGTAGGCATAGGCAGCACGTTTTTTGTTTCTTTGCCAAAAAAACAGCGTAAGGAGAAGGATGACGCATGAACGTGGTAATCATTGAAGATGATATCAACATCGTTGATTCAGTAAAAATGATATTGCGACTTTGCTGGGAGGATGCAGTGCTTTTAGACTTCTCTTTCGGCTCTGAGGGATTAAAGCAGGCCCTGTTGCCATCAACAGATATCGTGATATTAGACATCGGTTTGCCGGACATTAATGGGTTTGATGTTTTGCAAAGCATTCGTCAAAAGTCAGATGTTCCTGTTATCGTTTTGACGGCATTGAGCGATGAAGAGTCTGTAGTTAAAGCGTTGGCTCAGGGCGCTGATGACTTTATTAGGAAGCCGTTCCGTCAGCTTGAGTTTATAGCTAGGATCAAAGCTGCGCTTCGAAAGAAAACAACAACGCTTGAACCATCGGCAACGTTGGTATGTCCCTTATTTACGCTTGATGCTGTGAAGAGAACAGCAACAGGTGCTGGGAAAGAAATAAGACTGACCAATATAGAAGCCTTGATCTTACAAACATTAATGACTGCTAATGGTGCGGTCGTTAGCATTCCAGATCTGGCGATAAAGATCTGGGGAAGCGATTATGCGAATGCTTCCGAAGCAATTAGAACACACGTCAAGAATCTTAGACGAAAACTGTATGAGATTACCGAGCTTCCTGTGGTATGCAGTAAGACGGGTATCGGTTACTATTTTGATTCCTCTGCGATAGTTTAATTCAAACCATCCTGGTGTTTTGTGAACTTTTTTTTATGCATTTAGGCATGAAAACTCACGTCACAAGGTCTCTTCTGCCCATATAATTTTCCGTATAGAACACTTAATTTGGCTCATCGAGGTCGAAAGAAGGAGGTGGATCAGATAGCAATAATTGTCCCGGCGAAATCTTATGGAGGAGAAAAATGAGTTCAGAGGAAAATAACAAGAAAACATCTGGTTTAACTCGAAGAGAGTTCATTAAAGATGCCGGTATCGTTGTGGGAGGCGCTTCTGTCGCTTCCATGGCTCTGCTTAGTGCCTGCAAGGGCGACACCAAGACCGTGACCCAAACGGTATCGACAACTGTAAACAAAACAGTAACCAAGACCGTGACCGTCGCAGAAGATGGTGTGGAATTAACTGATCTTCATGTAATCCTGAATGGCGAACCTAGAGTGTGCCATATTGAAGCAAATTGGACGCTCAGGGATGCTCTTAAGGAAGGCATGGGAGTTATCTCCTTGAAAGATATGTGCAATGGATGCGGTGCTTGTGGATCATGTTCTGCAATCGTTAATGGTCGACCCATCCTTACTTGTATGGCTCTTGCAGTTGAATGTGATGGAGCCGAAATCGAAACTGCAGAACACCTTGGTGTCATCAACCATCCTTTGGTTAATGCCTATGCCAAGAATTTCTGTGCACAATGTGGTTACTGCACTCCGGGTTTCCTTATCACAGCCAAAGCTCTTCTTGATAAGAAGCCTAATCCTACGGACGAAGATATCATCGATGCTTTGGGTGGCAATATCTGCCGATGTGGGACCTATCCGCAGCATATCATTGCCATTAAAGAAGCAGCAAAGGGGGGTAAATAATGTCAAACGCTCATTATGAACCTTGGAAATGGGAAGTTCCCAAAACTATCATCGGCGAACGAGGACACATCCCTCCTGATGCACATACTAAGGTTGTGGGTACAGCAGAGTTTACGAGTGATGTCGTTCGCCCCAACATGCTTTATGTTAAATACTATATTGCCCAGCGCGGTGCCGGTCGAATTAAGAAGCTTGACACCAGCAAGACCGAGCAGGTCGATGGCGTCGTCAAGGTTTTACGCTATGATGACAAGTCGATTAAATGGGCGTCTGATACCCTGAAGCCAGGCAATATGACCACATTCCTTAACGATAGAGTTTACTGGGCTGGCCATCCGGTTGGTTTTGCTGTCGTTGCAGTCAGTGAATATGCCTGCGACCAGGCTATCAAAAAGGCAGTCATCGAATGGGAAGACCTTCCCTGTGAAGTTGACTACAATAAAGCACTTGCTAGCAAAGACCTCTACCGAGAGGATATTAACCCTCAGAACAATATCATGGATAAGGGTGAAAAGGTTAATAACGCCATCGGTGATGTGGAAGAGGGTTTCAAGCATTGTGATCATATCATCGAGTTCGAATATGAGATTGCTGAAAACACTCCTGTTTCGGCCGAACCTATGACTTGTGTCTGTGAATTCGACAACGATGATAACTGCAAGATTTGGTTCCATGGACAGGCTTTCAACACTATCGAAGAAGTTGTCGGCGAATTTGTTCCTCAGAACAAGATCGATATGCATTCAGCATTCAATGGCGGTACATTCGGTGGCCCCATCTCTCACCAGTGCGAAGGTTGGACAGCTTGGTTAGCTATTATTGCAGCTTACATTACCCGACGACCTTGTAAGAGTGTATGGGAAGATTGCCAGTTTGTTGGTGCTGACGAATGTATGGGTCATCACAAGTGGAAGGTCGGCTATAACAACAATGGCAAGATCATTGCTGTTGATCTTGATACAGTCGCATCTGGTATGATGATCGGCGGTGAGATCTCCAAGATCAAAGCCTCAACTTGTATCCCGAATCTTCGACATACCTATGTCTATCCTCTCTATAACCGTGTGGTTCCCGGTGTGTTCCGTGATGGAGCTGTAGCTGGTACATGCCAGAATATGTTGTTTGCACATGTTGCAGCGGCACTAAATATGGATCCGACCGAAGTTGCATTGATCAACGACGGCGGTGATGGTAAGACTCTTGCCGAGCTCGAGCCTAAGCGAGTTGAAGAAGGCTTCCCTGCCGGACGAGACAGTCTCAAAGAATGTCTTGAAAAAGGTAAGAAAGCCTTTAACTGGTCATCCAAGTACCATGCTGCAGGTGCAAGAAAGCTGCCAGACGGCAGGATGCATGGCGTAGGTTTTACCTGGACTGAGAGCTGGCAGAACTGGCCTTATCGACGAACTCGTTGCGGTATCAATGTCCGATACGATGGAACCGTCGATGTCATTTATCGACGAAGCTGTACTGGTCCGCTTGTTGCACTTCCTTATGCTCAGGTCGTTGCGGCAGAGATGGGCATGAAACTTGATGACGTTATATATCAGCCTGACCGACACAATGTTGGTTTTGATACTATGTCAGAAGCTAGTTCCTCAGGTGTGGCTACCAACCTTGGTGCATTGGTTCTTGCCGCACGAAAAGCTAAGCAGAACTTACTTGAATATGCTTGTAAAGATGCCGTTACATTCATGTTCGGTATGGAGATCCCCAATCCTGCTCCTTTCACGGGACTTACTCCAGATAAACTGGATATGAAAGACAGTGTTATCTTTGAGAAATCAAACCCGTCGCACACTGCGACAGTCAAGCAGGTAGTTCAGCTTCATGCTGGATGGAACCCGATCTTCCAGCACGAGTACTCCAGATTCTTTACAGAAGCAGAATCAGACATTCCTAATTACATGGATACAGCCCTTGGTCGACAGTGCCACTTCGTCGAAGTTGCAGTTGATACCAACACTGGTAAGGTAGACATCCTTAGTGCCTGCCTTGTAAATGATGTTGGTACAGCAATCAACCCTGATGTTATTAATGGCCAGCAGTATGGCGGTTTCTCAATGGGTATGGGCCGTGGTAATGCACAGGAAGTTGTTTATGATCCTGTCACTGGTGCAAAGCTTAACGACAACATGGTTTTCTATCCCATCCTTGGAATTGGTGATGTTGGTCCTATAAACTGCGAGATTGTTGAAACCAAGACGGGCTATTCACCTTATGGTGCCGTCGGTCTTGGAGAGTGTGGCTGTGCTGCCACAATGGGTCTGACAGCCGCTGCCGTCTACAACGCAATCGGCAAATGGGTCGATATCCCCACCACTCCGAACAATGTTTTGAAGGCGCTCGGAAAGGCATAGGAGAGAAAAGATGAAAACATTAGAGATTTTCGAACATATCAATGCCAAATCTTTTGAGGATGCCGTTGCTGCACTGCAGAAAGGTAATGCTGAAGTAGTTGCTGGTGGTACCGATCTAATCGGCACTCGCCGATTCAACGTACTTCCATCCAATCCTGCAACGCTGATCAACCTTAAGACTATTCCTAATGCAGACTACATCAAGGAAGAAGGCGGGTTCCTCAAGATCGGCGCACTTGCTAAATTGGAAGATATCGCTGAGAACGATATCGTCAAAAAGAAATATGCCGCTTTGGCCGAAGCCGCGCATAAGACCGCATCACCTCATCTGAGAGAGATGGGCACCATTGGCGGCAATATCTGTCAGCTGAACAGATGCTGGTTCTTTAGAAAGGATGACAATTATTATGATTGTCTCCGAAAGGGCAACACCAAGACCTGTTTTGCCCTTACCAGTGACAACAGATACCATTCTATTTTCGGCATGGAAAAGATGTGCGCAGCTGTCAACCCTTCTGATACTGCACCTGCTCTTGTAGCTTTGGATGCATCTATCGTAACCACCAAACGCACAATCAAGGCAGAAGAATTCTGGGCTGTTGCCATTCCTGGTTCCACCGTTCTCGATTCAGATGAAATCGTGAAGGAGATCCAGATTCCCACCCCGGCATCCGGATCCAAATCTGCGTTCAAGAAACTGGCGATTCGAGAGTCAATCGACTTCCCGATCGTTAATTGTGCCGTGCTCATTACCTCCAGCGGCGCTCGTATCTGTATGAATGCAGTTCACAACAAGCCTAGACGAGCAACTGATGCAGAAGCTCTTATTAGTGGCAAGACCATTACTGAAGAGCTTGCTACACAAGCTGGAGAAAAGGCTGTGGAAAAGGCTGTTGCAATGTCCAACAATAAGTGGAAGATTGCAGCGACTGCTGGTATCGTTAAAGAGACGATACTTGCAGCAGCCAATGCGTAAAGCTCAACGGAAACTCATAAACAAAGATTTGCAGGGGGAGCAAGGACGGCTCCCCCTGCGATTAAAAGAGGTCAAGAGATGGATGTAGTGAATAAACTGAAGGCGTATTGCCGAACAACCGTATGGGGATGGGTTGTCAGAATTCTTGCTGCTATCGGAGCTGGCGGTCTTATCTACACCTTCACGCTGCCATGGTGGCAGTGTATCTTCACCAAGAATCTCAAGTGGATCTATATCTATGGCTGGGGTCTACGCCATAATCTGGAACTGTTGCAGATGTATATCGTTCAAGACATCACACCTCCTTATATGACCACTCTTGCATGGCTTTATATGGCACTCATGTGTCTCATCTTGATAGTGGGGTCATTTATTAAAAAGTGGTGGGGAACCATCATGGTGGCAGCGGTAGGCATCGTCCATTTTATCTATACTTACGCAGCTGTTCACGTCGTTATACAAGGCAGGCTAGGCTTTTACAGTACTCCAATGGAAGGACATGTCCAGTTTGAACAGGGACTTGCTGTTACAGCAGCCAATACATCAATAGCTAAAGGGTATTATTATTCGCTTTATGTTGCGGTAGCTATAATCGCGATTGCTTTGATTAAACTGTTCTTAGTTGACCGAATTCTGAGCCGCAAAAAGGACTAGAAAGGAAAGCATTGTCATGGGAAAAAGTCTTGATGCATACAAGGAACTGCTGGAGTTTGTTGATAGTCACAGTGAAATCAGTATCAAGAAAAATGAGATATCTTTGCCATCGGATTCCAGAGATCAGTTTTGGGAATTGTGTGACAATTTGGAAATCTCGTTTTTGAAAGAATACTTTCCTACTCTATATCTGACAGCTCTTGATATGAGTGAGTCATTCATTGAGGCGGAAAAAATTGTTTCGCAAAATACGGGTCTAATGCCCCATGGCCGTCTCACTTCTGTACAAAAATTTTTACATGATCCTACGAGCTGTCTAACTGCAGGCAACAATGCCGATGAAATATTTGAACTGCTCAGAGGTGATGTATCTTGGGAACAGTTCGAAAAAAATAGGCACGCCCAAACACAGTCCACGATAAGAGATTTATGCAAAAAGGCATATCCGTATTGGTTTGCGATGGCGGTCCTTGCAGAACTCGGTGCTACAAAACTGATGCAGATACCCATTCCGCCATATAGGAATACTGATATTTTGTCCTTTGCGCCAAGGAGGATTCCGCCCGCTGTGGAATTGAGTGCATTGGAGTTTCCAAAAGCTCCAGATAGTTTCATTTGTACGCCGGACTTGGTTGCTGTTGTGGGAGAAAGATATATTACATTTAAATTCGAGTACAAGAGCGTTCATCATTCCCGCAGAATGGCTTTCAATAAACCTGATCGCGCATCAACATCGACGTGGAAGATAGCAGAAAGTCGCAATCCGGTTATTATGATGAGTGTCGGAAAATCTTATGATGATATCAATGTTGTTTCTGATCGTGACACATTCTTCTTTCCTGACTTTGTTATTGAAACATTCTGGGACGACGGATGGTTGAATGAATGGTCGTATAAAGACATTTATTTTGATAATGATTCTTTCAGACCTGCGCGGTGTTCCTTTGTAATTTCTAAGGGCCATGCCGATGCTGAAGAGTTTGACGGGTATAATGCCCCAAAAGACGATACTGCAGAGGAAAAGAAAGACACAGATCCTACCGAAGCAGTAACGGAAGATTCTGAGGCGTTGACGGAACTAACCGACGAAGAACAAATGTTGCCTTATGAACATTGTATCCGCCTGGTCAATGCCGGATTCGACAGAAAAGCGCTTCAGCCCGTTATTGAAGAGTTGTTAACCTGCGAGATCAGATAAAATACCAGATCAGAGGGTATCGTATTTTCTTGACGCCCTGTTGTTCCTGTCTTTCGATAGCCTTCAATTCTCTGAAGAAACGCCTTGTTGTGAATTTTCTGTAGCGGTGTCCAAAATCAAACAACTTGATACTGAAGGTCCAGTAGATAAAATGCTCAAATAGATATGATCTCCAGCGGTAGCGGGAGACGTTTATAGTGTTTTCTGCCATCCTGACATTGATTAACGATGGTGCTCTCACAGTCTTCCATTTGCCGATTAAGCCTTTTAACAGTTCTGTGGTGACCAATGATGCGCCGAGCCAGAAAACGGGGCACAATTGGGGTTCTGGCGCCTGAAGTTGTCTCCACTTGTGAAAATGAGCAACAGACCATTTTCCTCTGGTGATGTGCCAACGTCTTCCGCAGCGATTTAGAGGATTCCTCAAAAAATAATAGAGCTCTTTATATGTCATTGCTTTTGGAGCACCAAAAATCGCAGCTGGGTCGATGACTTTTTTAAGATTTGGCGGATAAATTTCCACGAACGAAGTCATACCAGACGGCATACAGGTGGCTGCCCATTTATGCTTTGCCTCTGCCAGTATTATGGAGTGTACGCTGAAAGCGATATCGTCAGCCTGAGAGATCAAAACGTCATAATCATCAAGCAGTGCGTCCAAAGTTTCCAAAGATAATTTATCTGTTATGACCGACACTGAGCAAGAAGGGGATATCTCCAACAGCTTTTTGCGAACGTGTTCAACTTTCAATTGACCGAGTGATTCCGTTGTACAAAAGTCTTCTCTGTTTATGTCGGAAAGCGTATATACAGTGTTATCAACTAACATGATGTTCATAGCACCGAGACGTACAAGCATCTCGGCAATCACTGAACCGAGCGACATCCCCAAGACCAAAAATCTGGTCTTTCCTATGATTTCCATATCTGATTTAGACAGGATACCAAGATTAATGGCAAAAGGGTCGGATGACATCAAAGAAGTCCTCCGTCAATACATATACACTGGGCAGTGATAAAACCGGCTGATGGTCCAGCCAAAAAGACGGCCAATCCCGCGACGTCTTCGGGTGTTCCTAGACGTTTAATGGCCTGTTTTTCTACAGATGCAGATATGTGCTCTTCTGGAACTGTCGTAAGCATTTCGGTATCGATAAGACCGGGAGCGATAGTATTTACAGTGATATTGTGATTCCCTACTTCTCTTGCAAGAGATTTTGAAAAAGAAATGAGAGCGCCTTTGGCAGCAGCGTAATTTGATTGTCCGTAATTGCCGTGGAGAGCCGAGACGGAAGATATATTTATAATTCTTCCCCAGTTGTTTTTGAGCATGATGGGAAGGGCGTCTCGTGAACAGTAAAAGGCACTCGACAGGTCTGTGTCCAATACATCCTTCCATTTTGATGTTTTCATCCTGAGAAGCATGCCATTATTGACGATGCCTGCGTTGTTGATGAGGATGTCGAGTCGGCCAAAAGTAGTTCTGATTTCTGAGAACATTTTTGCCACTTCATTTTCATCTGTTAGGTTGCATTTGAATATCATGGCGCCAGGGGTTGTCATCATATTCAGAAGTTCTCGTGCGGAATCCTCGTGGGAATTGTAATGGATTCCGACTCTAACACCCTCCTTGTCTAGGGCTAATGCTATGGCTCTCCCTATGCCGCCAGATGCACCGGTCACGAGAGCAGTCTTATTTTTAAAGAAGTCTTTATTATCCATTTTTATACCGCCTGATGATCAAAGAACAATTCTGTCCTCCCAGCCCCGACGAGTTATTAAGGCAGAGATCAATAGTTTTTCTTCTGGCAGTGTTTGGGACGTAATCTAGATCGCATTGAGGGTCAGGTGTTGAGTAATGAATCGTGGGAGGGATGATCCCGTCTCGAATAGCCAAAACACAAAACGCAGTTTCTACTGCTCCTGCGGCACACCCAAGATGACCGGTAGCGGCCTTGGTTGAACTAATCGGAGGAATATCTTCAGTTCCAAACAGTTTTTTTATGGCTTCGGTTTCGATAAAGTCGTTTTGTTTGGTGCCTGTGCCATGCGCGTTGATATAGTCGATGTCTGACGGAGTGATATCAGCGTCTTTGATGGCCCATTTCATACAGCTTATGCGAGGTTCCAATGCAGGGTTAGTCTCACTGAAAGCATCGAATGACCAGCCCGCTCCGGCAATCTCTGCCAGAATAGGGGCTTTTCGTGCTAGCGCATGTGCCTCTGTTTCAAGGACAAGCATACATGCGCCATCGCCATAAACGAAGCCGGATCTTGCAGCGTCGAAAGGCAGGCAGGCAGCCATCGGATCCCTGACTTTTGATAGTGCTCCGATTCGATTGGTTGTTGCTAAAGCTATAGGTGTTATATTGGATCCTGTTCCGCCTGCAATGATGATGTCTGCGGTTCCAAGACGGAGATGGTTCATAGCATTGCCGATGGCGTCATTGCCACTGGAACAGGCACTGTTGATCGAAGTGTTGATTCCATGGACGCCGAGCTCCATTCCTACATGTGAAGGAGCCATACTGGCACGGAATCGGCTGACTACTAACGGATTCACTCGGTTAGGGCCTTTCTCTTTCATGATCATCATTTGCTCTCCGAGCAGTTCTGGCATCCCGCTGGTTCCAATGAGAATGCCGATCCTGTCAGGGTCTTCAGCGGCTAGATCAATGTTTGCCATATTCAGAGCTTGCTTTGTTGCTGCTATAGCAAACTGGGCGCTTCGACCAGTCCTATCCACTTTTTTGATATCCATGTATGCAAGCGGGTCAAAATCTAATATTTCTCCGCCCACTGCGATCGGAAAATCGGTAATGTCGAATGAAGTAATCGTTTTGATTCCGCACGAGCCGTTTAAGAGAGCGGTCCATACCTGTTCTGTTTCACACCCAAGCGGCGTGATCATTCCTATACCGGTAACAACGACTTTGTTGATTTGTCTTGTGGTTGTCATGACTATTTATGCGTTGATTTTTTTCTCAAGCAGGTCGATGAAAGAATGCATATCTGTTATGGCTGCAATATCCTCATCGAGTATCTCGATATCGTGTTTCTCCTCGAGAGCCATGATAATCTGCACCTTGTCTAAAGAATCAGCGCCTATCGATTGCCAGTTATCGCCATCAGATAGAGCTGCAATAGGTTTGTGGGTAATCTGAATGATGATATCTTTAAGTTCATTTGTTATTTCTTCTCTGGTCATAACAGCTCCTCTCAGATTAAATGTTTCCACATGAATGGAATCTTCGGAGTTTTTCCTTCTGCTTCTTCCGCTTCCATTCTGTCCAACTCTTTTGACAGGGTTGTCAGTGTACTCTTTTCAAGCTTTTTTCCGATATTCATGAATTTGATATGAAAAGCCCGATACATAGCTTTATTGAATAACCACGTCCTGCGTCGGTATTTTTGGACTTTTATCTTGTTTTCAGCAAGTGATACAAACCAAATATAGGGGGCGCGTGCCTGTTCCCATTTGCCAATAATGAATTTAATGGCTTCAGTTGCAGCAATTGAAGCACCAGCCCATACAGCAGGACAAAGCTGAGTGAGGCCAACATCCCCTCTGCACCATTTTTTAAACCATGAGATTCTCATCTTCCCGTCGATGATATGCCATCTGCGGCCCATGCGGGTTATCTCGTTAGTTTGGAATTCTTTTAGCTCATCGTATGATAATCCTTTGGGACCGCCCATTAAATCAGTAGGATCATATATCTTGTTTTGGGGCGGAAAGACCATAATAGCACTGCCCATGCCGTACGGCATTAATGAAATCGCCATTTTTCCTGCGGCTTGGCAGCGGATCAGTGTGTCTGTGGAATAAGCAAGATCATCTGCTTCTGAGAAGTAGACATCAGCATTTTCAATGATTTTATTAAAGTCGCTTAGAGGAACTTTTTCGCTTATGGTTTTAATGTCAGCAAGAGGATTTATCTTTAAAATGTCCTCTTTCATCACTTCAACTTTTAATCTGCCCAACGTATCTATTCGGCAGCCAATCTGGCGATTGAGGTTAGATGGAGAATACGTATCAAAATCTACAAGCGTGAAATGTTCGATGCCTGTTCTTGCAAGCATTATCGCTATAGACCCCCCGGCACCACCAACACCTACGATAGTGACCTTGGCATTTTTTATCTTTTCCTGATCACCAGTAGAGATGATGCCTTGGTTGATGCTGAATGCCGTTGCATAATCAAATGCGTTATCCATGCGATACCCCCAAATAACTTGCTTAATTTTATCACGTACGTAGCAGGCACACAGACAGGTTCTCCATGATGTTTTCTTCACAATAGAGCGAAACAGTGAATAAAACTGTAAAATCCTAGGCATGAAAGCACTGATTATGTCATACGGAGCAGGGGGTGGACATGATATGGCCGCAAAAGCCCTGCAGGAAGCGGTTGAGAAAAGAGGCGGATATGCGGAAGCCATCGACCCATTCAGTGTGTTTGGTGGCAGGTTGTTGTCGTTTTTTGGTTCTTTGTACAACAAGGAGATCGTTTATGCTCCTAAAACATTTGGGCTGGTTTATTGGCTAGCTGACAATTATCGCAATCGTTTAAAACGCTCTCCGGTATCTATTCTGACTCGCAGAATGGCTGCACCTGTAGGTGCGTATATCGAAAAAAAGGGTTTTGATGTGATCTTTACTACGCATCCATTGACATGTGAGATAATGACCCGTCTTGAACAGAAAAAAACAATGCAAGTGCCACTGACAGTATTCGTAGCGACTGATTATACCTGCGAGCCGTTTATTGATGACTGTGAGAGTGATGCATTTGTCATAGCGCATGAAGACAATATCGATGAATATGAAAAACATGGGGTGCCCAAACAAGACATTTACCCATTAGGGATCCCCCTGCGATCAAGTTTTAGTAAAAGCCGGATGATAGAGAAAAATAATAAGGGTTTTAGCATAGTGATTGCTGGAGGATATTTTGGGTCGGGAAAAATAATAAAGGTTTTGGATAGCCTGTTCAAAAAGTGCAGTCTTCCCCCTGCTACGGAAATCACAGTGATGACAGGAACCAACTGCAAACTGAAGAAAAAACTGGAAAGAGGGAAATACCGCGGTCGTGTAAACATCTGTGGTTATATCGAAGACCCTGCTCCTGTCATCAGTAATGCAGATGTTTTTATCTCAAAAGCCGGAGGAATCTCGACTACGGAAGCGGCATGTTTAAAAGTACCGATCATCCACATAGATACTATTCCTGGTTGCGAATCGCGAAATGCAAGACTATTTGAACGAATGGGCATGAGTATTTTCGTCCGATCACTGAAGCGTCTCCCAGAGGCGGTTAGGACAGTACAAAGTGATTATCATAGACAAAGCGCAATAAAAGCGATGGAACATAATATAAACCCAAATGCAGCAGAAGATATTGCGGAATTGGCGGAACTTTTACTAAAACGGGATGGAAAACGAGGACAAAACAATGGATGTTAAGCAGGCGATTCGCGACAGAAGAAGTATAAGGCTGTATCAGTCAAAACCTGTAGAAGAACAAAAGCTTTATCAGATTATAGAGGCAGCCAGATTGGCACCATCGGCTAAAAACAGACAACCGTGGAGGTTTATTATTGAAACTGATTCGAGTCGAAAAAAGCAGATCTCGGATATTATGAGGGCTTTTTTTAAAGAAGGCGTGGACTATCCCGACCATGTCAAATCCATTAATCTTTCCGCCAGGATCATTAGTCGTGCACCTGCAATTATTTGGGTGCTGAAAGAAAGAGATCCTAACTGGGACACTAGTGATCTGTTATCGATAGGTGCTGCTATTGAGAATATGTGCCTTGTTGCTGTCGAACTGGGTCTGGGGACAGTTTGGCTCAGAGATGTATGTTACACGCAGGACGAATTGGAAGAGTTTTTAGGAACTCAGTACGAAATAGTGTCATGCGTTGCAGTTGGATATCCAGCAGAACAGCCAGAGATGCGTCCCAGAAAAACCATCCCAGAGTTGTTTCTGGGAAAAACGGGCGTTTACTGATTTGCGACTACACTCAAATCCGGAAGGATGACGATTTCCGGATGGTTAGAAAAAGCCATCTTATATAGCGTTTTGATCACGTCAATCACTTCGGGATAGCAGGCAAGCACCTGAAGGTGATAGAACGTTTCTCCGTCGTCTGAGACTGAAACAAACGGAGGCATTACAGGGAATCTGCTGCAGAAATCAGGGCAGAATTTCTTGATTGAGCATGATCTGTTTCGGCTGAACGGACATCCCTGGCTCATGTCAAGATAAACATCGTTCTTCGAGCGGACGATGTTTCTTATACCTGATCGGATATTCTCTTTCATGAACTGAAGTTCCTGCTCTGAAACAGGCACCTGTTTAAATAACGTCGGTACGATGCATTCCGAATATTTGGCACAGGCCTCTGCAAACACTGCCCGGTTAGCCTCTGTGTCAGGGAATGGAAGCGTAAACACTTTATTTAATAGCAATACTCGGCAATCGGCCCAAAAGTCCTCGTTATCGAGTAGGTTGCGTGTCGCATGCCATTTTGCAAACATCTTGGCTTCGCCGACGTCGTAATCTGCCATAATCGTTTAATTCCTATAATTCCAGGATGTCTTCGACAAAGCTTCCGTCTTTGTGCAGGAGCGTCAGGTCGGGAAGGAGCAAAAGATCGAAACGGTCGCAGGCATCTTTAATAATTGCTTTGATACATTCGAAAGAGGTATCACACTTGATTCTCATCTGCAGCTGGTCAAATACAGACATATCTGATCGTCTGGTTTGGCATGGGCTCAATATCGGGAACAGGCGGCAGGTCGGTGGTCTTTTATCATACGCGGAACATGCTCCGTCCTTTAGGAATGGACAGCCACCGGAGATGTCCAAAATCACATCGTCCCCCTTGATTTCGTATTTGAGATCAGGGTTGCCAATGATCGACATAACCTCTGCTTCTTCTTTTGTCATACGCAGTTTCTCGTATGTAGTACAGCAGTCATTGCAGGCATGAGGAGGACAAACGATTCTTGAAGAGATGGTTTCAACCACTCTATCTGACATGGCGATTGGCAGTTTAACAGTCTTGTCTAGGTAAAATTCCCAGCAGTCAGTCCAGAACTCTTCGTTATTCTGAAGATCATCTGTACCGTGCCATTTGGCAAACATCATTGATTCGGACTGATCAAATATAGGCATTATATGTACTTACCCCGTGCATATAGTAGCAGAAAAACGGATGCCGGTGTGAAGAAGCATGGTGAATTATGCAGATGGAAATGCTGCATCGATTGTATCTATGATCACATCCAGCGCAGAACGGTCGTAACCGCCCTTGATGAATGTGATAGGTGCGATAGGAACGACAGCTTCAGGAAGTGCGGGAGCTTCTCCGTTGAATATCACAAATGTTCCCAGCTTAGGATTGAGAGCTTCGTTCTGTCGCAAGATATGGGCGAGTCGTTCTTCGGTCAGGATATCTTCTTCGACAAGTTCAACGCAGACGGTCGGTCGCAGGATGCTGACATAATCGGCAACCAGCCGAATTCTTTCGGCAGATGTGTCTGCATAGATGAGAATCGAAGGGAGAACGGCGTCCATTTCGTAGGAGCCCTTTCTGGTCATATCAGGTCGGCTGTTTCTGAGATCATAGCGTTCCTGGAGATCTTTGATACTGATGAATTCCAGGTCCACATCCAGACCCTTGGCTGTCCATTCAGCTTCCACGATATTATCTTTGAGTCCGAGGAAATAAGGTTTTGCATCATTTTTCAGGATGTAATTTGGGACGTTAAAGGAAATAAAGGGGTTAGAGTTAAAGTTCACAATGTTGTTCTGCGTTGTAAAAGG
>JAEESL010000077.1 GCA_016286345.1 Dehalococcoidales bacterium
TGATATAGATGCCTTGACCGCCTGAATCCACGACACCTGCTTCTCGGAGTGTAGCAAGGAGGTTAGGGGTATTGGCTACAGATTTGGCAGCCTGATTCACTACAGTTTCAAGAATGCTTACCATATCCTCTTTGGTTGCAGCGATTCCGTTAGCTGCTTCAGCTGATTCTCGAATAACAGTCAGGATCGTTCCTTCGACAGGATTGGCTACGCCGGCATAGGCTTTCTTGTAAGCTTCCGTAAGGGCAACTGCAAAATCTTTGCCATTGATCTTTTCTTTGTCTTTCAACGCAATATTGATGCCGGCCCAGAACTGAGAAAGGATGACCCCGGAATTGCCGCGGGCACCCATAAGTGTGCCGTGTGCAATCTGTTTGGTGAGCTGTCCGATGGTAGGCTCTTCCATGGATGAGATTTCTTCCATAGCAGTTTTCATAGTCATGAGCATATTGGTGCCAGTATCACCATCGGGAACAGGGAATACATTCAGAGAGTTGATATCTTCATGGGCATTGTCAAGCCAGGCAGTTGCAGTCGCGAACATTTCTCGGAACTGAGTTCCGCTAATCAAAGAAGAATTCATATAGCAATCTCCGTAATAACAGAGTATAATTCTGTTTTATTCTAGAAATGAATTTGCCATAAATAAAATATTTATGCTATCATTCCTATTCGTTTGGATTTAAGTCTAACATTATACGAGCAATTAGGTCAAAGGAGAATGGAATTATGAAATGTGAACTTTGTTTGAAATCTGGTCAGTACGGTCATAACGTCAGCCACTCAAAGCGACACACCGCACATCGATGGTTGCCTAACCTTCATGCTGTCAAAGTCGTCCGTGACGGCAAACCCAGCCATGCAATCTTATGCACTCGTTGCATGCGAACAATTCGCAAATATCAGGCAGTGTAGTTTCTTAGTTCACAGTTCTTCTTTATGAATATAGACCCGCAAGAGATTGCGGGTTTTTTATTGTCCTTTAATAAAAAGACCTGCATTATGCAGGCCTTTTATTCTCTGTTTAAGGAAATCAGAGTTTATTTTTTGTTTCTTCGGTAGGTTGGATCTTTGAACGTCCTGTCAATGATATCGAGCAGGGTAAAGTGGCCGAAGAAATTGACCAGTGTCTCCTGCATATATGCATAGAAGTCATGCATGTTGCAGGTTCCAACGGCATTACGGTTGCAGTAGTTGTCAGGTTCAAGACAACGATTGATGGCAATAGTTCCGTCCATTTTTTCGATGACATCTAAGATATAGATGCTGTCGGGAGCATCTTTGAGGGCATATCCGCCGGTGACGCCCATCTTCCTCTTGATGAATCCGGCTGCTTTGAGGTTGCGCAGGATTTTCTGTACGTGGCCTGGGGTGATAGCTACATCTTTGCTGAGACTTGCCGCACTGATATATCGGTCAGGATCGTAATCCGTTCCCAGCACCAACAGACATCTGATTGCGTAATCTGTTTCTAAGTTTAACTGCATAATCCACCTAAATAATACTTTTGCACTTTAGCATAGTATAAAGTAGAAATCGTAATATATCAAACGATATTTGTTTATTATTATTTTTCGTAATTTTTAACCCCCACGGGGGCTTGTTTAAGACTCTTTCTCGTGATATCGTCTCTTCCTATGACTGGAATCTCAGGCGTCAATCAACTTAAAAACAAGAACACTCTTATTATCTTTTGTTTAATAGGGATTGTTCTTCTGCTTGCTATTGTATGTATTTTTATTGGATCTTCCCATATGTCTTTTATAGACGGATTAAAAGCACTGATTAGACAAGGGGCAGAGAATAATATCCGTATTATTTGGAATATCCGTATTCCGCGTGTCATTGCTGCTGCTGTTGCCGGTGCCGGTCTTGCTGTTGCCGGTCTTATCATGCAGACAAATCTTAATAATTCTATGGCTTCTCCTTCGACTCTTGGTGTTTCCAATGCCGCAGTCTTTGGTGCCAATCTTTCCATCATCGCTTTTGCAGGCGGCTTTCTATCTACCGGAAACAATGTTTCCAATTACGCGACTGGTGCCAATCCGTATGCTACCTCTTTGATGGCTTTTATCTTTTCTGTTATTTCGATCCTCATAATCCTCGGTCTATGTAAGGTGAGATCTTTCCATCCGGGAGTAGTGGTATTAGCCGGTATTGCGCTTGGAGCAGTTTGGACTGCAGCCACTACGATATTGCAGTTCTATGCGACGGATGTGGGCCTTTCTGCTGCTGTTATCTGGAATTTTGGCGATCTGGGAAGGGCAACATATAAGACGGATCTAATCATGTCGATTGTGGTCGTTTTAAGCCTTGTCTTTTTTATGATCATGAGCTGGCGTTTCAATGCTCTTCTTTCTGGTGATGCTGCAGCAAAGAGTATGGGTATCGATGTCGAAAAGCTCAGATTCACATCAATGCTTCTTGCTTCCGTGATTACTGCAGTATGCGTATCATTTTTAGGTATCATTGGTTTCGTCGGTATTATCTGCCCGCATATTACTAAAAAGCTTCTGGGTCAGGATCATCGGTTCTCCATTCCAGCAACTGCACTTACCGGCTGCATCCTGTTACTTCTTGCTGATACTCTTTCCCGGAGCATCGGTAATGGCTCTGCGCTTCCTGTTGGTGCTATCACATCGTTACTCGGTGCACCGTTCTTCGTTGCAATCATCTTATCGAGGAGGGAACACGTCTGATGCTCAGTATCTCTGATGTTTCCTTCCGATATTCTAATCGCTACCCGATGGTACTTGATGGTATCAGTCTTGAACTTAATGATGGTGAGATTGGTGTAGTGCTCGGCCGTAATGGTTCTGGCAAGACCACACTCTTTAAAAACATTATCGGTATCGAGTCTCCAACTTCCGGGTCTATTACTTTCGATGGAGTAGATTTGTCTACGATTTCTAGGAGGGAAAGAGCCCAGAAGATAGCTTATGTTCCTCAGGATATTCGCTTTGGTTCGCTTACTGTCTATGACACTGTTTTGATGGGACGAGTTTCATACTTTGGATTCAAATCTGGTAAACATGATCAGGATGTCGTTGATGAGATCCTTTGCGAGATGGGTCTTGAATCTTTTGCTGCCCGTAATGTTCAAGAGCTTTCTGGTGGTGAGAGACAGAAAATCGCTATTGCCAGAGCTCTTGCTCAGGAACCAAGGATGATGATATTCGATGAACCTACAGGTAACCTTGATATCGCAAACGAACAACTCATCGTTGAAGAAGCGAAACGCGTTGCTCGTGAAAAAAATATCTCGATTTTAACATCTGTACATGATCTCAATTTGGCTATGGAATTGGGTGACAAATTCTACTTCATGAAGGGAGGGAGAATCGTATATTCCGGCAGGGATGAAATATTCACTGTTGAGAATATATCCGATATTTTTGACGCTCAGATACGCATCGTAGATATCGATGGCAAAAAAGTCATAATCAATTCTAAGGGAGATAAATAATTGAAGATCAAATCTTTTATAGCTGTTGTTTTGTCTTTGTTAATGCTTGTTTCTTTATGTGCTTGTAATGGCTCTGGTAAGAAAACAGAATCAGAAATTACCGTTACCGATATGATCGGCCGTGAAGTCAGTATCGTTCCCGGTTCATATCAGAGAGTCGTATGTATCGGAGCCGGTGCTCTGAGGATGTATTCATATATCGGCGATGTCTCATTGCTCTGCGGTGTCGAAGACATCGACAATCTTTCTTTGGACTCTCGACCGAAGATGTTCGATTCCTTCGCACGTCCTTATATCCAGGCTTTTGGAGATAAATTGAAGACCCTTCCTTCTTACGGTGTCGGCGGTCCCAATACTCGGGCAGCTGAAG
>JAEESL010000078.1 GCA_016286345.1 Dehalococcoidales bacterium
AAAGCCAAGAGAGCAGGAACTGTTTTACGGGGCGAAAGCCGTGGGCTGGATGCTGATGACGTTCAGCTTCCTTATGCTGGCAGGGACTGCGGTGATCGCTGTATGGGACGGCGTAAGAAGCGGCTATACCTTTTGGCAGTTCTTTATTCGCTTTCTGCTGATCCTTGCCATTTACAAGGCGTATGACATGATCTATTTTGACTACTTCCTGCTGATGAAGTTTCGCTTCTTTCCCTTTTATTTTCCTGAAATTGAAGATGTAAGCAGAAACCGAAAGTATGGATTTAATCTGCCAAGTCAGCTGATCAAGCTGTTCATTGTATTTCCTGCAGTCTCTGCACTGGCCGCATGGATCTGCACCTTTATGGATTGATATCAGAGCAGTTGTTTCGGAAGGGATAACTGCTCTTTTTGTATGCAAAAGGTTCAAGCCTGAATAAGGTATGCTAGAATGAATGTGATCCAAACGGTAAGGGAGGAGAGCATGATAACTGTAAATCTGTACTATACGGGAACAAACGGAAATGCACGGGCATTCGCAGAAGAGATGGAATCTTCCGGTATTGCTGAAGCGATCCGGGCAGAAAAGGGAAATCTCAGGTACGAATACTTTCAGCCTATGAAGGATCCGGAAACAGTACTACTCATTGATTCCTGGTCGGATCAGGCTGCCATCGATGCACACCACGCTTCTCCCATGATGAAGCAACTGGCAGAACTACGCGAAAAGTATGATCTTCACATGAAAGTAGAGCGGTTTGTCAGCGACGAATATGCAGCGGATGAGAAGTTTTTAAGGAAATGATAGGCATTTGAAGAAGCGGAATTAAGACTTGGGACAATGATATAATTCAATGGTTTTATTTTTTGAGAGTATCCTGAGGTATGAGGAGGAGCTGGAACATGGAACAGATTTGGAAAGATTTATATCAGGCGGCAAAGGCTGTGCAAAACCCCAGAGAGATCTCTGAGAGAATTTATGCCGGGGGTGTGGCAGCTGCGATCGAATCGGAAAGCGGCAAGATTTATACAGGAGTATGTGTAGATACATCGTCTTCCCTGGGAATATGTGCAGAAAGAAACGCGATGTTCAATATGATCACAAATGGGGAAAATGCGATCAGACGCGTACTGGCGATCATGCCCGATGGAAAAACCGGTGCGCCCTGCGGCGCATGCAGGGAATTCATGACGCAGCTGATGATGGGCAGATATCACGAGGTGGAGATCATGATCGACTATGAGCAGGAGAAGATCATGACGCTGGACCAGCTGGCTCCGGAATGGTGGTTATAGAAGATATAAATCATAGGTTGCAGGAGGTAGAATGATGTGGTTTTGGTTAGCGCTTGGTTCGGCGGTTTTTGCCGCACTGACATCAATATTGGCAAAAGTAGGAATTGAAGGCGTCGGCTCCAATCTTGCTACGGCGATCCGTACAATGGTTGTTGTTTTGATGTCATGGGGAATGGTATTTCTTACAAATCAGCAGGGCGGTATCAAATCAATCAGCCAGAAGAGTTGGATATTCCTGATCCTGTCCGGTCTTGCAACGGGAGCTTCCTGGCTGTGCTATTATAAGGCATTACAGATAGGAGATGCTTCCAAGGTGGTTCCGATCGATAAGCTATCCGTAGTTATCACACTGGTGCTGGCTTTTGTTTTCCTGCATGAAGCATTTACTGTAAAGTCAGTGATCGGATGCATCCTGATCGGAGCCGGAACATTGTTGATGGTGCTGTAAGACAAATGCAAGAATGTCAACTTCCAATTTGTAAAGCAAATTGAGTGGAAGCTATGATCCGGAAAAACGAATTAGAAGGAGATAACAAGAATTGGGAACTTTTGAAGTAAAAGATTGTAATGATACTGAAGTAGCCAAAGCACTATTTATTGAGTATTCTCAGATAAAAGGTGCCGAGGGGTGCTTTGTTTCTTTTGATAAAGAATTGGCTGATTTAAATAATTTTTATAAGGGTGGAGCAATTCTTGTTGGTTATGAAAATGGTGAACCCGCAGGCTGTGTAGCTATAAAAAAAGTAGATCCCACAACCTGCGAAGGAAAACGATTGTTTATTAAACCGATATACCGAGGAAAAGGGTATGCAAGAGTTCTGCTGAATTCCATGATAGAGAAGGCGCGAATGCTTGGGTATGACCAATTGACATTTACTACGAAACCTGAAGTAATGAAAACAGCCTATGAATTATATAAGCGTATGGACTTTGAGGAATTAGGCTGTAAAAATGGGACGGTATCTATGAGAATCGTATTATAGGGCATAATATAAACTAAATGTACGGGACCGAATAGATATGGGCTGGGGCTTATTGTTATTCCTGAAAGTCATGTCCCTGAGTTTAAAAAGAAACTTGTTAAGTATTATGAAAGTGCAGACATTACGGAAATAAGAGATTTCCTTAAGGAAAACTGTTGGAGAAGCATTAAATTTGATAAATGAAGTTAAATGTCCATTTTTTAGGACAGGAAGAGATGTGATATTTTATTCGTAAAAATTTCTTGGAGGGAAAAAAATAATGGCAGAAAAGACAAATGCAAATATTGGATTTGAAAAACAACTGTGGGATGCCGCATGTGTGTTATGGGGACATATCCCTGCAGCAGAGTATAGAAAAGTAATCATTGGATTGATTTTTCTTAGATACATTTCTGCAGCTTTTGAAAAGAGATATCAGGAGCTTGTAGAAGAAGGTGACGGATTTGAAGATGACATTGATGCATACACAATGGAAAATGTTTTCTTTGTTCCAGAAGAAGCAAGATGGAGCACAATCGCAGCAGCAGCTCATACACCAGAAATTGGAACAGTGATTGATAATGCTATGCGAGCAATCGAAGCAGATAATAAAGTTCTTAAAAATGTATTACCTAAGAATTATGCAAGTCCTGATCTTGATAAGAGAGTCCTTGGTGAAGTCGTTGATATTTTTACTAACAATATTGATATGAGTGACACTGAGGCAAGTGAAGATCTTCTTGGACGTACTTACGAATACTGTATTGCACAGTTTGCAGAAAAAGAAGGCGTAGGTGGTGGAGAATTCTATACACCATCTAGTGTGGTTAAGACATTGGTTTCTATTCTCAGACCTTTTGAAAACTGTCGTGTATATGATTGCTGCTGTGGATCAGGTGGTATGTTTGTTCAGAGTGCAAAGTTTATTGAAGCTCATTCTGGAAACAGAGGATCTATCTCTGTATATGGTCAGGAAGCAAATGCAGATACTTGGAAGATGGCAAAAATCAATATGGCCATCCGTGGTATTGATGCAGACTTTGGACCTTATCAGGCAGATACATTTACTAACGATTTACATCCTACACTTAAGGCAGATTTCATTCTTGCTAATCCACCTTTTAACTATCATCCATGGAATCAGGAAAAGCTTACAGATGATGTTAGATGGAAATATGGATTACCGCCGGCAGGAAATGCCAACTATGCATGGATTCAGCACATGATCCATCATCTGGCTCCAAATGGAAAGATAGGCTTAGTTCTAGCTAACGGTGCGTTGTCTACACAGACAAGCGGCGAAGGCGATATTAGAAAGAATATCATTGAAGATGACCTTATTGAAGGTATCATAGCTATGCCTACCCAGCTGTTCTATAGCGTTACAATCCCTGTAACTCTGTGGTTTATTTCTAAGAATAAGCAGCAAAAGAGAAAGACCCTGTTTATTGATGCTAGAAATATGGGACATATGGTTGATCGTAAGCATAGAGACTTTGATGATGAAGATATTCAGAAGCTTGCAGAT
>JAEESL010000022.1 GCA_016286345.1 Dehalococcoidales bacterium
ATTGTCGGTGATCAACTGAAGACCACCCACAAGCAGTGTGGCTATCACGAATACTATTGGGATCGGCAGGAGTAACTGTTTTGCTCTATGTTTGATCTTTTCTTTGTAAGTCCTTCCTTTGGGCGAATAGTTGTATCCGCTATAGAAGAAGAATACCGACATAAGGCATGGGAAGACGCAATACAAGATATTGAAAGAAGTTAGTGCGTTTGATCCGCCGAACATGGTGGCATGGAAATAGATGACAAAGAGGATAAGCAATCCTTTGACCATATCCTGAACTATGGAGCGTTCTTTCATCGTAATTTCCACGCAATCATTTTTCTTGACGACATATTTTGATAAAAATGCAATTTTATCGATTTTTAATTATAAAACAAATGAGTCGGCATAATCCATACTGATACAGTTGGATTTAGACTGGAAAATATTATTTCTTTATATCCTTGCAGATCCCGATGATGATAGATCTGATTTCATAGGGATCTTCTGACTCAATGAGCAACATTGGTTTTGCGCCTGGATAGGGAATTTCTTCACTTAATCCTAAAACGGATGAAGATGCAGTCTTCTTGACCAGGAACCTGTTGTCATAGATGCCGCCAAAGAGACAACCATCTTCGTAAAGGAGGTATTCACCCATCATCTTCTTATGGGTGATACCATCAAGTCCCCTCAGGATATCCATGATGTATACGAGATAATCTTCGGTACTTGCCATTGTTTAGCCTTAAGTGTGGTGGAGCGGGTGACGGGACTCGAACCCGCGACGTTTTGCTTGGGAAGCAAACACTCTACCACTGAGTTACACCCGCATGACATTGTACCTATTATACAGCTAAAATCTATACAAATGAATTGCATCTGAAATGCTCAGAGAACCCTAAACGGAATAAGCATGGAGAACTGTGTTATATGAACGATTCATCATTTTTCAGCAATAAGGATTGTCAGTATTTTCCGTGTCATGATACTCGTGATACCGGTAACTTCAACTGTCTCTTCTGTTATTGTCCTCTGTACGCGTTAGGTGATAGATGCGGAGGTAATTTCAGTTATACTGATAACGGCACCAAGGATTGTTCCAAGTGCATGATTCCGCATAAACGTGAATCTGCCAAATACATCTGGTCGAAGTTTGACGAGATCAAAGCAATCGCAGGAAGAAAGAATAAAGAGATGAATATCGTTTGTTTGGATATGGAAGGAATCGTATTCCCAGAAATCTGGATCGCAGTTTCCAAGGCGACTGGAATCGATGAATTAAAGCTGACCACGCGAGATGTGCCTGTTTATAGCCAGTTGATGGATAACAGATTAAGGATACTCAAAGAACACAATCTTGGTATCAAAGATATCCAGGATGTAATCGCCGGTATCGATCCGCTTCCCGGTGCCGTCACATTCATAGAAGAGCTTCGTGAGATAGTTCCTGTCGTGGTCCTGAGCGATACGTTTGAACAGTTTGCTCAGCCCATCAAGAAGAAACTGGGTTATCCTACTATCCTTTGCAATACTCTGGAGATAGATCCTAACGGCATGATCGCCGGTTATCGGATGCGCTGTGAAAAGTCCAAGCTCACGACTGTAAGAGGATTCCAGTCAATGGGATATGAGACGATCGCAGTCGGTGATAGCTTTAACGATCTTGAGATGATCATGGCAAGCAAGAGCGGTTTTCTCTTGAATCCTCCGGATACTATTCGTAAGGACCATCCTGAAATACCGGCATTCCAGGATTATGACAGTCTTTTGGATGCGATAAAGAAGTCACTATAGATTATTCGATAGTTTCGACTACTACGTAATCTGCTTCAACATCAATCATAATGAAGTCCATCCTGAAGAGTTTTATTATGACGGACTGATAGCCAATGTTGTGTCCCAGGTATTCGAGATTACGTTTGAGAGGCATTTTAAGGTTATGGAACTCATAGGGAAAGTAACCTTTGCCTTTTGTCTTTGAGACTTTCCATTTATAAGTATCGAAATCAGGATCGGTCAAATGAAAGCGCATGATTAATGATTTTGCACCGGGAAAGAGTATCTCTGCTGATGAATGCCATGTTATATCGTCTTCAAAATAGAAAGAGAGGAATTCCTGGTCCGCTTCAATTTTTTTGATGATAAAGTCATGCGGAACGGGAATGGTAGGAAGGTGCTTTTTATTCAGATAGTATTTTCTGCGCATCTTTTGATTTCCTCTGATTTGTGTCTACAATTCGAACTAGAATAGTTTAACATATTGTCTGTGTGGATTAAAACTATCGATGAGTCCGGTCATTAAGAACTGTAGACTTGTTTATATGCCATACGTTTTAAGATCATGAATCAAATGAACGAAAGCTGGATATGCCTGTTTGTTCTTGCGCAGTCCATAAGATATAGGTTTATGAGAGTCTGGTAGGGAAGTCCATAGGATGATGCCTGTCCTTTGAAGTACTCGATTGCCGTTACATCGATGTTGATCGTGATCTGTTTTTTTTCACTTTTTGTATAAGATTGTTTGGTGCTTTCTGAGAATCGGTTGGTTCTGTCCATTTTTTTATTGAAAAACCTTTACTGAAATATACTTATAATATAATTATATCGTAATTAAAAATCAATAAAATTTCTCAAAAAAAACTGATTTCGTGCCTAAAATGACCCTTCGTTTTTCTGTAAGTAATCATTTTTAATTGTTATAATTTAATTAAGAATCACGAATTATTTGAGCGGGAGTTTTTGATGAAATTAACTTGTTTGCAGGATAACTTAGCATATGGCATCGGACAGGTCGGCAGAGCTGCCGGTCGATCCACTTTGGCGATCACAAACAACATCTTGTTATCTACTGACGCAGGACGACTGAAATTGGTTGCTACCAACCTTGAGATGGCTGTTAGCTGCTGGATCGGCGCTGATATCGAATCAGAAGGTTCCATCACTGTACCGGCCAAACTGATCAGTGAATATGTTTCTGTACTTTCAAAGGATGACAAAGTCGGTCTCGAATTGGATGACAAGAACAGTCTCAATATCAAGACTGCCCGTCAGAAGACTCGTCTTTCAGGCATGCCTTCTGAAGATTTCCCTCCCATTCCTGTCATCGAAGATGGTATCTGCACAAAGTTAAAATTCTCTGAACTCAAGAAAGCTATAAATCAGGTCGTTTTCGCCGCTGCCAGCGATGCAGCCCGCCCTGTACTTACCGGTGTCCTTGCTGATTTCAATGGTGATAAAGTCACTCTCGTAGCTGCAGATGGATTCCGTCTGGCAGTCTATAAGGCTGACATTGCTATGAAGGTCGAGACTCAAACTAAGGCCATCATTCCGGCCCGTGTACTAAGCGAACTTTCTCGAATGGTCATCAACGGAGAAGACGAGGTCGAGATAAAGATCAACTCCAAATGCACTCAGGCACTCTTTACTATCGGCGATGTTCAGTTTTATTCCCAGTTGATCCAGGGTAATTTCCCTGCCTATGAACAGCTTATTCCGTCCGGTGAATCCACTACTGTTACTGTCCTCGTCAATCAGTTCCAGCAGTGCACCAAGTCCGCCAGTATTTTTGCGAAGGACGGCAATGGTATCATCAAGATCATAGCTACTCCCGGTGCTGACCTGGTTCCCGGAAAGATCACTCTTTCTGCCCGATCAGAAGAAGTTGGTGACAATGTTTCTGATATGGAAGCCATCATCGATGGATCTGAGGGTAAGATCGCTTTCAACTACAAGTATCTGAACGATATGCTCAATGTTATCAAAGGCGATCAGCTGGTCCTTAAGATCGTCAATCCCACCAGCCCTGGCGTCTTCCTTCCTGCTGATCCTAAAGAAAACTTCCTGTATGTCATCATGCCGATGTTCGTACAGTGGTAATCGATATCTTATAGAACGATTAAAGCCTGTCCGGTATGATGTGTACCCAGTTTTCTGGACACATTGATTAGATAACTAAGTTAATAAGGATGCCTCTCTGTACTTCACAGGGGGCATCCATTTTGTTTTAGACTGTATCCGCTTGTTATTGTAATACTCTATGTATTCCTTTACAGCTTGTGCAAAAGATTCGAACGTAGTGTATTCCTTTTCAGATCCATAATACAGTTCATTCTTAAGCCTTCCGAAGAACGTTTCCATTATGCTGTTATCGTAACAGTTTCCCTTCCTGGACATCGATTGAGTGACTCCATGCATTTCTAGTTGAGAACGGAAGTAAAAGTGTTGATATTGCCAGCCCTGATCGGAGTGGAAGGTCAGTCCGGACACACTGGGGAACTTTGTAAATGCCTGTTCCAACATCCTTTGTATTTGAGGCATATTTGGGGAAGTCGATAGATCATAAGCGATTATCTCATTTGTATGCATATCCAAAACCGGAGAGATATAACACTTACCCCAAGAGAAGCTGAACTGGGAGACATCGGTGGTCCATTTCTGTAATGGCGCTGTTGTACTGAAATCTCTGTTGATGATATTGTCAGCCACTTTGCCAACTTCACCTACGTAAGAGTGATATTTCTCTTTAGGTCGTTTTCCATGAAGCCCAGCTTGGTGCATCAGTCTCTGAACACGTTTATGGTTTACGCTATAACCACGGTTTACGAGTTCATGGTAGATCCTTCTGACTCCATATCTGCCATTGTTCTCTTCGAAGATAACCTTAATCATAGAGGAAAGATCTCTGTTTCTTTCCGCTACGATATCTGTTTTGTTTAACTCATAGTAATACGTTGAACGTGCCATGGGCATGGCTTTTAATAGAAGGTTCAGTTCGTATCCTTCTTCCCGGAGTTCTTTGATGATTGCTGCTTTTTCGCCTTGAGTAGCGCAGCCTGCTTTTCTTCTCTCAAGGCGATCTCTTTTTTTATTACTTCTATCTCCGCCTTGATACGTGCATTTTCTTTCCTAAGTCGCAGAAGTTCTTCTCGTTCGGATTCTGTCAGTTCTTGAGAGTTATCGTTTGGTTTCTTCTTCATTTTCGTCGGATCCTTTGGCGGTCGCCCTGGTGATGTTTCAAGACCATGATACCCTAAATATTTATATCTGCGAACCCATAAATGAAGCATTCCGGGATTTATACCATTCTCTAGGGCGACAGCTTGGCATGGACTGCCATCTAGTACCTGTTTAACGAGCTCGTACTTTTCCTGCGATGTCCATTTTTTCTTGGTCTCCGAATGCCTTAACGCTAATGGGCCATTGTGATACAGGACCCTAACCCAGCGTCTTATCATTCTCCTAAAATTATATTGATCCTTAATGCCATCAGGTGTGTCAGGCCATTTGCCTTGTCGGTACAACTCGATGCAATACATTTTGAATTCATAACTGTAGCGCATAAAAATACCCTCCTTACTGGTGTCCAGTAAAGAGGGTACATATCACATCTGATATGGGCTTTTCTTTTATACAGCTCGGAGTTTATTTTCTTTACGGACAAATAACATCTGCCACCAGGATTGTTGTGTTCACAAACAGAGGAGATATAGTCCAGCAGCTATTCTGTCTGCTCCTGCAACAGGCTACTGCCCATTGTAAATCTTATACATATTTCTGCCGCCTTCCTTCGCGGCGTACAGTGCCTTATCAGCTTTCTTATACAAATCATCATAAGTATTGCTGTGCATAGGGTAAATAGCGATGCCGATACTGAAGCTGACATCCGCTTTTACACCATCTTTTTCCACTCTATGCATTCCAAGGCTGTTCATCATTTCTGCCTTTTTGATTATCAAATCCATAGCAGTGATGCCGGGAGTGAAGACAATAAACTCATCTCCACCCAGGCGGCCAATTATATCGTTGTTACGGAAACACTGTTTAAGCACCTCGGCCGCATGAACCAGCGTCTCATCTCCCACGGAATGTCCCATTGTATCATTCACTGTTTTTAAATGATCCAGATCGACCATAAACATCGTTCCGCCAACATCACTGCTTCCATCGGCTTCAATGAAAGATTTGATACGGGACCGCAATCCTTCTCTGTTCAGTATATTCGTCAATACATCCGTCTCCGCTTTGTTTGTCAGCGAGATCTCGGTGATTGAAGAGATGCGAATATTGATGAGGACGATCGCCGCAATCATAATCAGCACTACACCGAACAAAATAGCAGTTATCGTCTGGAAGACACTGGCAAAAACGTTATGCGAATTTTCCACAACAAGAAACCAATCCAGAAGCGGAATATACTCGACGATCGTATAACTGTTCGATGTCTCGTAGCTTTTTTGCCCCGGTGCGGAATCTTTGCCCCTGACGTAATCTATTACTTTTCTTTTATCTCCGGAGCTTACCACGACAGTTCCATCAGCTTCAGTAAAGAAAATGTCAATTCCATAATTTGAAGCCAGCGCGTGCATGGTCTCCTGAACGGCTCCGACCTGCATGCCAACGGTACATACACCAAGCAGCTTCCCGCTCTCATCTTCCATCCTTTTGTCAAGGAATACCGTCCAAATATCAGCGTTAAGCTGGTCGTATTCAACGTCTATATCGTAATCGTTTCCACTCTCGATGAATTTAGTGTACCAAAGGTCATACGGGTCTTTCTCCGGGTCAATCACCTTGGCAAAACCGTTCACGTCGTAGTAGTTCATAGTTCGTGCGGATGAGAAATACGCCCCGGACCAACTATTGCCGCGACTGATTCCTGCAAGGTATTTTCCCATTGTGGCAGAGAATTCTTCCGAAGGAACCTGTTCCTCCTGTTCAAGAAATGTTCGGAGGAACGAATCGCTTTCCATCGTCCTGGTGGCCTGCAATGGTCTGTCAAACTCCTGATCCATGGTATGGTGAAGGATATCAAACACAAGGTTTGTCGTGACTCTTCGATCCTCACGCAGAAGCATATTCCTGGTAATAATCATAGTAACCACTATAATCACCAGTGTAGTAATAATAAGGATCAGATTGATCCGAACATGCTTTTGACTATACTTATTTGAAAATAGTGACTTCATTGGCTGCATTCTGTCTGTTATTTTTTCTCATTCCACTGATTGATAAAATCAACAAACTCTTGCTCTGGAAGTGGATGGGAATAGTAGTATCCCTGGATGTAGTCACAGGACATCTCTTTGCACATATCCACTGCTTCTGCAGTTTCTACACCTTCCATGACCATCTTCTTATTTATATCCTGCATCATATGTACAGTATTCTTGATAATTGCCTTCCCCTCATCAGTGAACATATCATCCACCAGGGACTTATCGATCTTTACAATGTTCAACGGCAAAAGACGTATACGCTGGATATTGGAATATCCAATGCCATAATCATCCAGAGAGAAACTGAATCCCATGCTGAACAGATCCCTGACATTCTTTTCCAGTGTCGTGTTCAGATGACCAAGCAGTGATTCTGTTATCTCGAAATTTATCTGATGAGGAGACACGTTATACTTTTTCTGAAGCCGTTTGATGTTATTAGACATATCTCGCTGGAGACACTGCGCAATAGAGAGGTTGATTTCAATATAAGAAAGTCCCATCTTTTCCAGATCATAGTCCGAAATGAACTTGAACACTTGCTCCAGGATTACTCCACCCATTATCAAAATCAAGCCTGAAACTTCTGCCGCAGGGATGAACACACCCGGATAAACCAAGCCGTATATCGGATCCTTGATCCTAGCCAAAGCCTCGGCCGAACGGAAACGTCCGGTCTTGACATCGTAGATCGGCTGGTAATACATCTCCAGAGTTCCTTCTGCAATTGCCCTGTGAAGAATCTCTTCAATATGGATGGTAATGTCATAATCAGCTGATTTCTTGAGATCTGAGGCCATGTAAAGATCTTCATCTTCTGCACCAAGCCGTATAAACTGATGGCCCAAGTTGATAATCTCGTCGAAGCTATCTACATCTTCAGGGCATCGAATGATGCAGGCCTTAGCATCAACTTGTACACTTTTATTGATATCGTGAATACTCTTTTTCACTATTTTTTGGAATGCAACCAGCATATCACGCAGGTCTGCATTTACATCTCTAGTTATAAGATACAATGATGCGGGGCGTTCAAAAAACAGTTCTGCATCTATATGTTTTTCTGCACAAACTTTTTCCATCTCAGTGCCAAGAAAAGAAATGTATTTATTGAATTTGTCATCACCGATCAGTGTACGGACCTCAACGGCATTAATCGTATTTAAGACAACGATTTGGAAATGCTGTCTGGTCATAGTGATATTTCTCAAATCGTTCACATATGCTTCATAGCTGCTGAGCTTCACTGTCGAATCAATGGTCTCCTCCGGACGCATTACCAACGCTAATATCATCAGCAATCCAATGGCAGTACAGAACATCTCCACCATGAGTGATTCTTGCAGTAACTGGATCAACACACTTATGATTGTGAGTATATAAATTGACAGCAGAGCAAGCCATTTTCTATAGGCAAGATATCGCTTACAGTAAATACAGTAGCCGGTACCGATCAACCAGTACACAAGCATGATCAAATACAATATGTAAAGTGCCGGTCCGCGTGAGTATCCTGTCTCCTGGGTGACGATAAATACATTATGGGTAAAGAAATTCTGCAACAACGTGATGACCAATACTGCATAGGGTACCGACAAAGCAATAATCCATTTGACCTGGCGTGCTCTAAAATCTGTTTTGGTAATTGCAAATAAATAAAAAATATAAAGCGCTGAACAGCCGTTTCTCAAAAGCTTGTAAGTAAATGAAATAATTGTGCCTAAAACGACATCTTCAGATGTGATGGGCAGCGGATTAACAGTGAATTCCATCCATACATCAAGAATGGCGCAGATCAGCGATATCACGCAAAAGAGAACAAAAAAGCGAGCCGCACGTCCCTTGACCAGTCTCTTTGAATAACAGAGCCATAAGGTTAAAGCGAACAGCGCTATAGCGCAAATATCGAAATAAATGTTCTTCACGCTACAGTACCACCTTGTCTGATAAGCTCATACCCAAGAAAATCCACATTTCTTAAGTGTATTTTTATATGGCTGAACGGTCCAATGGAAGTCATCAGATTGGAAAAATTGGCAAAGAAAGACAGCCAGCCCTTGATTCCAATCCCGGGCCGTTTCTCACACCGAGCCCTTTGATTGCGGTAACTCAATACTTTCATAAATTTTCGTCATTATACCATAGCATGACAATAGCATGAGTGAAGTGACTTAACGCACACCTGTGATTTACCACTTTGATGTATTATTGCCACATTGTTTGCAGTGTTTTGAACCGGTGGAAATCCTGGCTCCGCAGAATGGACAGAAGGTATACTGATTTCCTTTGGGTCGTGAATTCCGGAACGCTTTTTCATCCTTGTCGTCGCTGAAAGGACCTTTACTTCCGCTGAGATCAGTCTTTCCTGCAACAGGTCTCTTTGTTTCTGTTCCATTTGATGATTGTGATTGTGAAGCAACCTTTGATATCGTTTTTATGACCACAGCTATCACTACAGCTATGAAAGAAAAAAACAGTATCAGAATAACCGGAAGAGCAATATTGATTTCTTCAGTGTCTTCAAGAAAACTGAAAATAAATGAAAACACCATAAAAATGAACATACCGGCAAAGATCAGTACAACGCATCCTGCCGCAGATTTTTGATTTGATTTATCAGCCATAATTCACCCTACTCATCATTCGATAACAACTTATCTGATCCGGATATTTTTATAATAGCATTATACAGATACCAGTACATAGACAACACCGATTTTTATGTAAAATAAAATAGCTGTTACAAATCAGACAGTATATAATCATAAATCAGATATAACGGCATGAAAGAGGCATTCTAAATGAGCAGTATCCTGGTAGTAAACGGCCATCCATATGAAAATCTGGCAGTAGCCAACAGAGAAATAATGGAACAGTTCCGAAAGCAGTTTCAGAAAGCAGAATTCAGTGATCTGGGAGTTGAGTATCCTGATTACAAAATAGATGTGAAAAGTGAACAGGAAAAGCTTAAGAATGCAGACGTTATCATTATCCAGACACCTCTCTTCTGGTATTCTGTTTCATCTCTTATAAAGCGATGGTTTGAAGAAGTCTTCGCATACGGATGGGCTTACGGAAGCAACGGATACGCGCTGGAAGGCAAAAAGGTAATAATCGGATTCACTGCAGGACAGCCCACAGAAAACTATCTGGGAGAAGCTGTTTCCGGCATAAAAAAGGATGAAATCACCAAACCTGCAGAGCTTATCTTCAAATACTGCAAAATGGATTATCTCGGTTGTGTTCTGACCGGCGGAATGGCCCATAACGGAATGCCTGATGACGATCGTACATATGAAATACGATGTGCCTCTGTCAAACATGTTGAAGAGATTGCATCACTTATCAAAGAAGATCATACAAAATGAAAAACAAAAACAATAAATCCAACCTGCTGACATTTGTTTATATTCTGATCGGCCTGGCTGCAGGAGCTTTTTTCGGATACATCATCAATGATGTTTGGAGCAATGGAGAAGATGTTCCGTTCTATCTGTTCTTTTTCCGTTTTGTTATTCTGATGATATTCCTTATCCTGAGCATCTATGTCCAGGCTATGTTCCATGAAGGCGGGCATCTCGTTTTCGGTCTGATGTCAGGGTATAAATTCTGTTCCTACAGAGTCGGAAACATAATGCTGATCAGAAAAGACGGAAAGCTTATGTTTAAAAGGATGTCTCTGCCGGGGACACTGGGGCAGTGTCTGATGGGTCCTCCTGACATGAAGGACGGAGCAGTGCCTGTGATGCTCTACAACTTCGGCGGCGTAATAATGAATATCATAGTAAGCATCATTTCGCTGGTCATCTACTTTCTTGTCAGGGATATTTGGCAGTACGCATCCATATTCTTTATTATCAACGCTTTCGTAGGAATATGGTTTGCACTGATCAACGGAATACCCTTTAAAACCGCTGCCACAAACAATGACGGCAAGAATGCCTTTGAAACACAAAAGGATCCGGAAGCAATGAAAGCATTCTGGCTTCAGATGAAAATCGCTGAAGCATCATCCAACGGACTCCGTATCAAAGACATTCCCGAAGAATGGTTTGAAGAACCCCGGGAAGAAAAAATGAATAATTCGCTTATAGTATCACTGGCGGTTATCCGTGAAAACAGGCTGATGGATCTTCACGAATTCGAACAGGCTTCCCTGCTCTCTGACAAGCTTCTTTCGCAGGAAAATGCAATTCTGGGAATACATAAGAGCCTCTTAATAATGGATGCCGCTTTCTGTGAACTGATCGGAAAGTCCGACACTTCATATTCTGAAAAACTGAAGGAGAAGAATCAGATATTGTTCATCAGACAGATGAAAGACTTTCCTTCCGTCATAAGAACACAGTATGCATATGCACTTCTTGGCGAACATGACACCGGTAAGGCTGATAAATATCTTGAGCATTTAAATGAGGTCAGCAAAAAATATCCGTATGAAGGTGATATACAAACTGAACGGGAACTGATAAACATCGCAAAAGAGTACGCATCTTCTCTGAAGATACAGCAAACTGGGACATAATAAAAAACGGAAACCGGGTACTTTGCAACTATGCTAATGTCAGATTTAGGTTTAATATTAATAGAGAGCTGATAATCCGGGATCAGGAGACTCACTATGAGAACCAAATTATATGTGAACAGAAGATATCTGAAGAACAACGAAAATGAGGAAACCTGTGAGCTTGTCCCTGCCAGTCAGGTGAAAGAGAGTAAACCGTTGTTCCCCAACAATTTTGTTATCAGCTTTCTGGTCGCGGCATTGGCTCTGGCTGGCATTATCATAACTGCAATGATCAGAAGCCGTGATAAAGATCCCGGTTACGATCACATCTCCCCTGACGATGCAAAAAGATGCATGAATGCTGATGAGGATATAACGATCCTCGACGTCAGAGACAGAAATGAGTATGCCAAGGGGCACATTCCGGGAGCAAGGTGCATCCCTGTCAGAACTATAGACGAAACTATTTACGAACAGATCCCGGACAAAAATGCAACTGTCCTTGTATACTGCATCACAGGCAGAAGAGCCAGAAAAGCGGCAAGGCGGTTATTCCTTCTAGGTTACACCGATGTGCGTGAATTCGGCGGCATAAAGAACTGGCCGTACGATATCATCAAGTAAATACCGATCATTCTATCGGCTGTAATGTTTGTTTTCATAGAGCATCCTGTCAGCTTCTTTCATGAGGCTTTCAAGATTTGTTTTACGATCGGTTGTCACCTTATAGCCTGCAGAAAATGTCAGTTCATAGGGAAGTTCAACCGACTTTGTATAGAATGATATTGATTCGAAAACCTTTTTGAAGTGTTCAGCATATGAGTCTGCATCCATAGGTGCAATGCTGCCGGCTAAAACAAACTCATCTCCGCCAAATCGAGCGGCAAAATAACCGTATTTGGATGCAGCAAATTTCATGGCATCTGCAATAATACACAGTGCATGGTCGCCTTCATCATGCCCGTATGTATCATTGATATCTTTGAATTTATTGAGATCTATAATAGCAAGGAACATAGGATTCTGTTCAGACGTTTGTTCAAGCTGACTATCGATAAACATACCAATCCTGCGTCTGTTATTGAGACCTGTAAGAGGATCAACGAATACCATTGATTCCTGAGTAAGCATGAAAACCATAACCATCGAGTACAGAACTGCCATACCGACGACATTTGTATTATGTATATATACATCGACCACAGATGCGATTATCGGTGGGAGTACAAAGATGAAAACCATCCTGCATAATCTTTTGGAAGCTGCAGTCCTGGTCCTGATAGCAACAAAAAGCGAATGGAAAAACGGACCCAGCATATAAAACGAATTCACAATAGTTGGCACAAAATAATACTGTCCTATCTGGAGGCCCTCGTCATCAAAATAAAAAATATTATCAGTTCCAACCTGAGTTACATATGTCAGAAAAACTATAATCAATGGTATGAGTGCATAATACTTGAATCTTCCTTTTGACAGACTGGGGAGGATTCTGAACTCGTTGTAAAGGAACCAGAAGTAAGCCATGATGCAGACAGAAAACATATTTATGTAGACAATAAGGTCATCGATAATTCTGCCGTAATGAACGAAATTGTTGCCAACAATAATCCAGAATATGTCTGAGAAAGCAAACAAAACATAAAAAGTGGCAAATAGTTTGAATGCCCTTATTTCATTCTGCTTTCCAAGATTGCTGTCAATCTTATACAGAAGGATCACAGCAATAAGTATGCAGAGTACATCAGCTCCGATATAAGTTGTGAGATAAGAACCAAGCAGTGTCATCTTCACTCCGATTCTGTTGCATCCGGTTTAAATGACATACTAACATAAATCCAAATTCAGCACCATAATTGTATTTCGGAATGATTGACCGGTTTTTCTCAATGCAGTTAAGATTAAAAAAGCTGATGAGCAGAGCACAAATGTAGGAAGAGGATAAATGATGAAAGTACTGTATTTCACTGCAACCGGCAACAGTTTATCTGTAGCCAGAAAGATCGGAGGAACTCTCATTTCAATTCCCCAGGCATTGAAGACAGAACGATTCTATTATGAAGATGATGTCATAGGTTTTGTATTCCCTACCTACTGCGGCAACGTCCCAAGGATAGTACGGGAATTCATCAGCAGATGTCAGCTTAAAGCCGATTACTTCTTTGCCGTTGCGACACACGGAAACAAGATGGGCTACGGAAACGTTGCTGATGAATTCAGGGAATATGCTGCAAAATACGGATACACTTTCAAATATATCAATACGATCCTTATGGTGGATAACTATCTTGATGCCTTTGATATCACAAAGGAAGAAGAAAAATACCTCGATAAAGAGATCCACATGCATCTGAGTGATATCATCTACGACATAAAGGCAAAAAAGGAATATATCAAAAAAGCAGGCGCAAAGGAAAAAATGTTCACTGCTTTCGCAAAATCCATGCTTGCAAAAATTGATAAAGGCGAAAAGGCCAGATCCTTCATCATTGATGAAAAGTGTATTAAATGCGGAACATGTGCAAAGGCATGTCCCAGAGGCAATATATCTGTTTCTGATAAAGTTGAATTCGGAGACAACTGTGAAAGCTGCTATGCCTGTCTGCATATATGTCCCAAGAATGCACTCCATCTGAAAACAGAAAAGAGCAACGAAAGATGGAGAGAAACCGGAATATCTGTTCAGGATATCATCGACTCAAATAACCAGCATAAATCTTAAATCCACGGAGATAAAAATGATAAAGATATACGGAATGCCTTCATGCCCGGATTGTGCAGAAGTGATCGAACTGATCAAAGGGAAAGAGGACAAGTACTATTTCATCGATATCGGAAGCAATGTGAGACTTATGAAGGAATTCATACGTATAAGAGACAATGATCCTGTATTTGATGAAAGAAAGCAGAGAGGAAGCATAGGTATACCCTGCTTTGTACTTGAAGACGGAAGCATCACTCTGGATCCTGAGGAAGCAGGATTATTTGAGGATAATGCAGGACCATCATGTTCAACCGACGGCAAAGGATGCTGATAATCACTATGCGTGGAGCATAATCAGGCCGGTAATTCTGTTATTTTACGGCAATCTTCTTGTCGAAGCCGATTTTTTCACAGTTTTCATACCTGATGGGTCCTCTGTAGGTGAAACCATATTTGGTAAGAATGTGTTTCATTTTTTCATTCCCGTCATCGGTATCAATACGGAAATCAAATACATTATTTTCTCTGCTGATATCCTCAACAAGATCAAACACCGCACTTGCAAGCCCTTTGCCACGTGCATTCTCACTGAATGCCATACGGTGTACAACAACATATTTTTCTGATGTGGCCCACTCTCCGTTCAGGGTGGCATATGCAGGTTCACCGTCAAAATCGATACAAAGATAACCATTGATGTCATTGTCATCAACAACAAAATAACCTTTTTTAAGCTGAAGGTCTTTTTCAATAAGGGTCTGATCAGGATATCCATCCTGCCACTGATCTATACCCTGCGCCTTAAGATGGGCTCTTCCGGTCTCAATTATCTGCATTGCCTTGTCCTTTTCTTCAGGCATGGCAAGTCTGAGTTTAATCATATTTTGTTCCCCTAGTATTAATTATAGTTGATATCAAATACGTTAAACAGGTGCTATTCTATTAATCACAGTATATTAGAGGATCGATATGACTGAAAAGACAAAACATAATACTATCAAATATCTTCCGTTATTGCTGTCTCTTCTCCCGATCGTGTTATATGATTCTCTGTTCAAAGCCTTCAGCAATTACTATCTTATAACAGGTATAGGAATAACATTTTTATTAATCTGGTATATTATCATTTCCAGGAATGAGCCTGCTCTGGATATCAAAAAAACATTCGCACCTAAAACCGTCGGTTCAGTATTGCTTACTTCACTCGGAGTTAATTTTATATCAGGACTTATCATTCTGATCATTTTATTCATTATTCCCGACATGATGGAAGAATATGCCGAACACATGGACTACGGAGTGGATGAAATCACATTGTTCTTATATTCAGTGATCCTTGGTCCGATCGGAGAAGAACTGTGTTTCAGAGGCGTATCCATGTCTTATCTCAAAAAAAGCAACCTGCCCATGGCGGCAGTACTGATCATCCAGGCATTGCTCTTCGGTGTTTTTCATGGAGAGCTCATCCAATCCTGTTATGCAATGGTGGCGGGACTGGCATTCGGTCTTGTGGCCTATAAAACAGGTTCTTTATTGCTTGCTATTCTCCTGCATTCCACGAACAATCTTCTGGGAATTTACATCTCACCATTCATAGAAAGCTTTGAAACCAACAGTTTCATCATTTTTATAGTTAATGCCGTAAGCATCATGGCACTGATAATAGGAATCATGTACATCTGGCAGCTTAAGCCTGCTCTTAAGAATAACCTTGAAGAAACACCTGAAATCATCATCAATGACTGATGTTTATAATCAAGGAATGACGTAAAATTAACGGCATCAAGAATAAAAAACTCCACTTCGGAAAGGGATTTTAATATGAATAAAAGATTCGAATTACGATTGCCCCGCCTGATCCTGTCTGCACTGCTTACTGCAGTCCTGCTATTCACCGGATGCAGCGGGAAAACAACAACTGTCACCAGTACAGTAACCATAACCGATACTGTGACAGTAACTGCCGACAGCAAACCTTCCCCTGCCGAAAAAAGCGGAGACACAGTAATACTTGTGACCAGCGATATTCACTGCGGTGTATATGACGGATTCGGTCTTGACGGTCTTTATGCTATACGTGAACAGCTTGAAAGCAAAGGCGACAGTGTTCTGCTGGTGGATGACGGTGACAGCTACCAGGGTGAACCTATCGGTACGTTTTCCAAAGGTGAAGATGTAGTCAGACTTCTCAATAAAATGAAATATGATGTTTGCATTCCGGGCAATCATGATTTTGATTTTGGAATGGAAAGATTCCTTGAACTGGCTGAAATGGCAGAGTATCCGATCATCTGCTGCAATTTCAACAAGGAAGGCAAACTCCTATTTGATCCGTATATAATACTCGAATCTGCAGGCAAGAAAATTGCATTCATCGGTGTCACAACGCCGAATACGATCACTGATTCAACACCGAAGAATTTCCAGGATGAAGACGGCAACTATATTTACGGATTCATGGCTGATGAGACCGGTGAACTTTTATACAGCACAATTCAGAAATACATAGATGAAGTACGATCCAAAGGTGCAGACTATGTATTCCTGATGGGCCATCTGGGAGTCAACCAGGGAGCTTATCCGTACAGAAGCAATGATGTTGTTTCAAATATTACCGGCATCGACGCCATATTTGACGGACATACACATGATAACGAACAGATGGTTTATAAGGATGCATCAGGAAAAGATATCCCGAGATTAGCCCCGGGAACCAAACTAAATACCATCTGCTATTTAAGGATATCAAAAGACGGAAAGATCACGACCGGTGCCTATGAATGGACAAATTCAATCAATGCAAATGATCTGCTGGGAATAAACAATGAATTATCCGGAATACTGGAACAGGCCATTGAAGAACTCAGCATCAAAGTTAATACTCCTGTTGCCAAAACAGACTATGATCTCGTCATCTATGATCCGTCGACATCCAAGAGAATCGTCAGAAAAATGGAATCCAATCTTGGAGATCTTTGTGCAGATGCCATGCGGATACAGAACAATGCTGATATCGGAATAATAAACGGCGGCGGCGTGCGTGACAATATCTCAAAGGGGGATATCACATATGGTGATATTCTCAGCGTTCATCCTTTCGGAAACAGTGCATGTGTGATTGAAGCGACCGGTCAGCAGATCAAGGATGCACTCGAATGGGGTGCACGTGCAGTACCGGATGAAAACGGCGGTTTTCTGCAGGTCTCAGGACTTACCTATGAGATAGATTCGACCATTCCCAATTCCTGCACACAGGATGTGAGCGGAATGTTCACAGGAGTAAACGGGGAATACAGAGTAAGGAACATTATGGTCGGCGATAAACCCATTGATTTTCAGAAAACATACACCATTGCTTCAACAACATATACTCTTATAAACAATGGTGATGGTTTCACCATGTTCAACGGATGCAAAGTACTGGAAAACGATATCAAACTGGATTACCAGATCCTCAGCGACTATATAACAGATGATCTCAGCGGAACAGTCGGAAGCAAGTATGCCGATCCTTATGGTGAAGGAAGGATCAAAATCATAAAGTAAAATACTATTTATGAATGATTTGTTTGTACAGAGTTTCAGAATAGACTGGGATAAGATCTCAGAAGACAGTTATGTCCGTGATATCGGAGCATTTCACGGACTTGACTCATTTGAATTAAGATCTCCGGTGACATTCTTTGTCGGAGAGAACGGAACCGGAAAATCGACTCTGCTTGAAGCGATTGCAATAAAATACGGTTTCAATCCCGAAGGCGGAACAAAGAATTACAATTTCTCAACATATGACGATTATTCTGAACTCTGTGATGCCATTCATCTGTCAAAAGGATACCGTACAGCAAACTGGGGATACTTTTTAAGGGCAGAAAGCTTTTACAACGTAGCCTCCAAAGAAGCTGAATACTCTCTTGAAGGAGGAGTTCCTGAAGAGCTCCATAATAAATCGCATGGGGAAAGCTTTCTTGCCACTGCTGAAAAGCATTTCAGACCGAATGGTTTCTACATCCTTGATGAACCTGAGGCGGCTCTTTCTCCCCAGAGACAACTTTCTCTTCTTATCAAAATCAATGAATGTGTGAAAGATGGATCACAGTTTATAATCGTGAGCCACTCCCCCATCCTTCTCAGTCTTCCTGATTCTGAAATCATTTCATTTGATGACGGACTTATTCATAAGATCAGCTATGAAGAAACGGAAAGCTATAAACTGACCAGACTGTTTATCAACAATAAAAACGAAATGACAAGACATCTGTTTACGGAGCCTAATTCATTTGATTAGTTCAATTTTGTTTTGTTAATACTAAGATCAAAAAGCGTTG
>JAEESL010000079.1 GCA_016286345.1 Dehalococcoidales bacterium
GGATGACATTCTTCCCTTCGATGTCTACACCAGGGTCAACCGCCGTCTCCTGGGGTGTGACTTTTTTGCGGTCATCAAAGGATGACACGTCCAAAGTTCCCACAGGGACTGCTACGCCTTCTATGGCCAGTATATTAGCAGCGATTTCTTCAGCCAGGGGTACCCCACGGCTCAGGATTCCAAGAAGCACCAAATCATCTGCTCCGGAGTTTCTTTCGAGGATCTCATGAGACATTCTCTTAAGCGCACGCCTCATCTGGTCACCGCTCATGATTTCCGCTTTGATTTTCATTTCAGTTCACCTCGCAAAGGGTCAATACTTGCCCAGTGAAGATGCAAGTGTCTCATCCGGCTGATCGCCGAATACCTGATCTCTTCCGGGAAGGATGGCATTCAGCAAAATACCTACGATGGAGGCTACTGCAAGACCGGAAAGGTTTATCTTCATGGAACCGATATTAAAGCTGATTGCGCCGGCAATTGTGGTAGAACCTTCGTATACACAGCCAAGTCCGGTTGAGAAATTGATTCCTATAGCCAGACCTATGATAAGAGCTGCGATGATGACGTTTCTTGACTGCTGGAAATCTGTCTTGTTTTCTACCATGTTTCTGATACCGATGGCGGAGATCATACCGTAAAGGATGATGGATACACCGCCGATGGTGGCAGCAGGCATGATTTCAATGATAGCCGCAAACTTCGGGCAGAATGAAAGGATGATAGCGTAGCATGCTGCAAGTCTGATCACGAAAGGATCGTATACTTTGGTAAGAGCAAGTACTCCGGTGTTTTCGCCGTATGTGGTGTTGGCGGGAGCTCCGAAGAGTGATGCAATGGCAGTGCCTACACCGTCGCCGATCAGAGTCTTGTGGAGACCGGGATCCTCGATGTAGTTCTTGCCTACGGTTCCGCCTATAGCGCTGATGTCGCCGACGTGTTCCATCATAGTCGCAAAGGAGATAGGAACAATAGTGATTACCGCTGTAAGGAAGAGCCCGAAATCTGCTTCGCCGGAAGTGAATACAGAAAGACCGGTGTTTTCCCAAATAACGGGAAGTCCGATCCACTTAGCTTCAGCAACAGCTGAGAAATCAACGTTACCACTTACTGCAGCAACGGCATATGATGCTATTACACCTAACAGAATAGGTATGATCTTGATCATTCCCTTGCCCCAGATGTTGCAGATGATTACTACGAAAATCGCTACCAGTGCGATAGGCCAGTTTGTGGCGCAGTTATTAAGGGCGGAAGGAGCCAGTATCAGGCCAATGGATATGATAATGGGTCCGGTAACTACAGGAGGGAAGAATGTCATTACCCTCTTGGAGCCGAATGCTTTGCAAATGAGAGCCAATACCAGATACACAAGTCCGGCACAAGCTACTCCCAGACATGCATAGTTAAGGGAAACTCTGTCAGTATATCCCAGAGCTGCTCCTGCTGTCTTGACTGCTGCATATCCTCCAAGGAATGCAAAGGATGATCCTAAGAATACAGGGACTTTGAAGTTGGTCACCACGTGCATGAAAAGTGTGGCCAGTCCTGCGAAAAGAAGTGTTGTTGATACGCTTAAACCTGTGATGATGGGGACGAGTACGGTTGCGCCAAACATGGCGAACAGGTGCTGAAGTCCCAGGATGGCCACCTTGCTGTACCCCAGTTCTCTTCTGGCGTCATAGATGGCTACGTGATTTTGTGATTTGCCCATAATTACCTCCTTATGGTAAGCAGTGATATTTTCTCTAAAACATCTGCCTGGCATGGGGATCGGAGAATCAAAAAAGACCTGCCTTCCGGCAAGTCAAGTCAAAACAGTCTGTCTCCCTATGTTAGATCTTGCCGGTCTCTCTGTACCGATTTAAAGATGTTTTTTCCATAGATAAATATACATTATTTTGAGGTCTCAAGTCAATAAAAAACTGCATCTTGTGATGCAGTTTCAGACCGTAGACAAAGTCTTTCAGAGCTAACGCTCTGAAGGGCTTTTTCTTTATGTTTTCTAAATATATGCCGACATTTTTCTGAATATCATAAAAAATCGGTCATTATCAGGGTCTTCCCTGAACCTTTTATCCATGATCTTTACCAGTTTTTTCATGTTCATGCACGCAAAGGTAAGCCCAACTTTCATGGACATTTTTGCTTTCCCTATCATTTGCGTATATCTCATGCCGTGGTGCTCTTTGGCTGTTCCGAAGATCCTCTCTATGGTCTGCTTTCGTTTGTCATAGATGTCTTTCATTCCAACGGTCTGACGGATATATTCACATTGCTCTAGGTAATCTTCCCATACATGTCTGACCACCGTCTTCTGGTGGAGTTTGCTCTTGGTGCATTGGCTCAGGTACGGACAGCTCACGCATATTATGGGATCACTCTTGTATTCCCTGTAGCCATCTCTGTTTGTTGTCCTGTAGCTCAGTATCTGATCATTAGGACAGATGTAACAGTCGTAGAGTTCATCATATACATATTCACTCTTCCTGAAGAAGCCTTTCTTCGTCATCGGCCTTTTGTACGGCATTATCGGGGTGATGCCGTCATCTATCAGCATCTTTGCTATCGCAGGTGTCTTGTATCCGGCGTCGATCACTATCTTTTCAGGAGCATATTCCTTTAACTTCTCATATATCGCAGGGAAGGTCTGTGAGTCATGTTCATTTCCCGGATGTATCGTATATCCCATTATCCAGCCGTGTTTGTCACTTGCTGCTTCTACTGAATATGCGAAGACCTCCTTGTGTTCTCCTTTATGGAACCATCCGCTTTCAGGATCTGTTGTACTGACTTTCTTCTCTTTCTGCTCTCCTCCGCCTGAAGGGGAATTCCCTCCGTTATTGTCGTCATCATCCTTATCCTTAAGAGGCTTCTTGTCATGATCTTCCCGGTCCTTATCTATCTCTTCCCTGAGCTGTTCGTCATAGAATCTGGCTGTCTTCTTTGCTACGAGTATCTTCTTTGATTTCTTGCTGTTGGCAGCTGCCTTTACATGGGTCGCATCAACATAGAACGTACTTGTATCTACCAGTCCCTGCTTCATGCATTGCAGCAGTATCTGTGTGAAGATCTGCTCGAACAGGTCTGTCCCTTCAAATCTTCTTTTGTAGTTCTTGCCGAAAGTACTGAAGTGTGGTACATCATCAAAGAAGTCAAGTCCCAGAAACCACCTGTATGCCACATTGACTTCTATCTCCTTCATGGTCTGACGCATACTCTTTATGCCGAACATGCATTGGATGAGGGGAAGTTTTATCAGTGTGACCGGATCCAGGCTTGGTCTTCCGAAGTCAGGACTGTATTTATCTTCAACAAGATCATAGATGAATGAAAAATCAACATATTTATCTATCTTCCTTAAAAGATGATCTTCAGGGACCAGCTGATCCAGTGATATCATCTGGATCTGACCTTTTTTATCTGAGTTCTTAGTGATCATGTGGCACCGCCTTTCTGTTAAGTATATTATACCACAGAAAGTGGCCTGAGCCCAGTATTTTCAAGGGGTTTGACGATTTTTATTATGCTGCATTTTTGAATGAAACAGAAAAAGCCCCACACTTTTGTGTGAGACTTTGTCTACAGTCTGAACACCTCATAAATATGAGGTGTTTTTGCTTTAAATGTGACCAAGGCATTTCAAAAGCTCAGATCAACCAAGGTTATAGCGCTTAAGCAACGTACGTGCGGTTTCTTTCTCTGAGTCTG
>JAEESL010000080.1 GCA_016286345.1 Dehalococcoidales bacterium
CAAAAGGCCAGAATTGATTTACATTCCCATACTGCTGCATACAAAATCAATGATCGCATCGAAAAGAACTGGCTCTTTTCGCTTTCGGCATTCCTGACAATTGAGACAGAGATAAACTGCCCATTCTGTTACGAAGAACTATTGGACATCTGTGCCAAAGGAGCCATCCGCCAGAATGAGCTGATTTCAAGAGCAGATGAAGTAGCAGGCTTTTGGGACATCATCAGTAGTGCCCAACAGAAAGGATGTTTTGTCAACGGTCAGGTCTATGTTATCAAACCAAAGACTACCATTAAGACCTACGAGACAAAAAACACTATTGACTTCGGCGTGCCGAAGGATATTCTTATGATACGCAAAAATAGTATGCTGACCACTTATCGCCAATTAGGTCGCCAGGTTGATGAGCGCATGTTACCTTCTGAGTCAATCCTTCACTACCTCCAAAACTCGCCTGAGTATTTGGGCATTTCGTTCTCACCAGAGCGTTTCAAGCAGTTCAATGCCAATGGTCAGCCCATTCAGGAGTATGTCGAGAAAGAGAACAAGTACAAGACCGTCTATCAGCAAGATCGCCCTCTCTGTTTTGATTATCAGATGATTCATGAAAAATTTGGTATCTGCCTCGATTCTATTGTGGGTGATCAGCCTGTAGAGAAAGAAACCAATGCAGAAGAGCAAGACCTTCCATTCTGACAGTTCGTAAAAAACAGATGTAGCAATTGTAGCAAAATGTGCATTGCTGCTTTTCAAGAAGATAGCCATCAAATGGCTAGTAGCACATATGTATCTTTATGTAGCACAAATTGAGCAAGTTTGCTTGTCTTGTAGCAGGATGTAGCAGAAACAAAGGGGATAGTATGTAGATAGAAATGAGAACTATTTTGTTAATCAATAAGTTACAGCCCTAATGCATACTGCTACAATTTGCTACTGCCTCAACAATTGAAAAAAGATTACCATCTTGTCATGATAGGTCTCTCAGTCATCATATCTAATGCAAGTGCCAATGTCTGGAGGATTGTTATTAAGGAAACTTGACTGAGCAGAGATACTATAGCATATTGTATGCTGAACGCATGTAATTATGTTAAATCAATGCTTTTTTATATCAGAAACGATGTAATATAAAAAAGTAATTTTACATCCGAAACAATATAATTTTTGATATGGAAAGGACAAAACTATCTGCAGTTGTAAATGCCCAGCGCAAGGAATACAGGCTCACTCAGGAAGACCTCGCCTTGAAGTCGGGCGTGGGGCTATGCATCGGCAAAAATCTGGAGCAAGGAAAGCCGACGCTAAAGATGGATAAGGTTAACCAACTGCTTGATTTGTTTAATTACGAACTAACGGCAATACCCAAGCAATGAGACAGGCAAAAATATATCGCAAGGACAATCTTGCAGGCATCCTGACGGAAGACGGTGGCGAATATTGCTTCTACCATTATGAAACGTATCTCGCTCATGAGGATGCTCAGCCTGTAAGTCTGACACTGCCATTACAGACGAACGCATTCGTAAGCCCAGTTCTGTTCCCATTCTTCGATGGTCTGATACCCGAAGGATGGTTGCTCGATGTGGTACTCCGCAACACCGGCATCAGCATTCTTGACCGTATGTCTCTGCTGTTGTGCTGCAAGGAGAGCATCGGCTCTGTCAGCGTTATACCAATAAATAAGGAAGGAGGCGAATGATGTGTAAGTGTCTGTATTGTTATCATCCTATAGAGGAAAGACAGAAGGATTTTCATCCCCGATGCGCCCGAAAGTTTTTCGGGACAGAAGATTTCCATCAATGGAATATCGGCATGAAAACCTTGATAGGCTGGCCGAGCAAGTTATTCGCGCCCAAACATCACTAACGGGCGTCCAGCCTAAATTATCGCTAGATCTCAATAAACATGAGGGCTGTAGCCGACTGACCATCGTGGGACTTTGGGGAGACTACATCTTCAAGCCCCAGACGGAAAGTTATCCTCAGTTGCCCGAAAATGAAGACCTTACTATGCACCTTGCTGAAGCAGCAAAGATAAGTGTCGTACCTCATAGCCTCATTCATTTGGCCGACGGAGAACTCGGTTATATAACCAAGCACATCGACCGCACCAAAAACGGTGAGAAGATAGACATGGAGGACATGTGCCAACTAACTCTGCATCCCACAGAGTATAAGTACAAAGTCTCGCATGAGCAAATAGCTAAGACCATAGGACTGTATAGTAGCACGCCCAAACTCAACTTGACGAACTATATGCAGCTCTTACTTTTTTGCTTCGTGACGGGTAACAATGATATGCATTTGAAGAACTTCTCGCTCTATCGTCCTTCTTTGAAGTATCAGTTAACACCGGCCTACGACCTCCTTAACGTTGCTATTGCCAATTCCAAGGACAAGGAGGAGTTGGCGCTACCCCTTTCCGGGAGAAAGGCTAAACTCTGCATGGACGATTTCTTGAAAGCAGCAAAGACGATGGAGTTGGAAAAGAATGTGGTATTGCATCTTATAGCAGGTCTACAAAAGGCCCTACCAAAGTGGAAGACCATCATACGGGATTCCTTCCTCAGCGAAGACATGAAGTCAGCATATCGAGCTTATCACCTCCCGGTTGGCACGATTACAGAAATAAGATTTTTATATTTCTCCAGTCTTATAATTTGTTTTATTATTGCAATAATGAGAATGCCTATCTCTTCACAGAGACAGGCATTTCTTGTTTTTTTCATAAAAGATTTGTGCTTTTGAAAAAAAACAAACTAACCTAATAACCTAAATAATAATAACTAACCAAACATATAACATATCCTAAAAAGCTGTTTCGTTTCCGTGAATGTTTTTATTTGAATTATAAGTTACTGATTGTCAATACTTTCAATAATCAAAATCGGTAAACACAAAAAGTGATTCACCCGGCATTTCGAGGTCCATGCCATTAGCAAGACACAACTCTGGAACAACCGTTGCAGGTTCGAGCACACATTCATCCTTGATGTTCAGTTTGTATTCGGCATAAACAAACTGCTTGCATGGAGCCAGACAGTCGGAGCCTTGAAGATGGACAGCCTGCGGTTTCTTTGTAGGATTGAGCACCGCAAGCATTGTTTTGCCATTGTGCTTCACCTTGAGAGCCTTCACCTGGGTGTTGCCTTTGACAGATGAAGCATATATATCGCATTCTGCAGGCATGTATCGGCAGAGGAGGCTCCACGCAAAGAACCATGGGCGAATAGTCTCACCGTCAGCACCGAAATACTCCTCACCGAGGATGTTCCAAAATCCCCACATCTTCAGTTGGTCGCCTCTGTCGCCAGCTGCATGCATGGCATCATCGAGCATCCATGCCACGGAGCCCGAATAACCTGTGTTGGCAGTCTGTATGACAGCATCAGCCATATCTGTGCCATACATATAGTCGAAAATGAACATCTGCGAGTCTTCGGTCGAAGCAAACGGACGGGCTGCGGCACGACGTAGCATCTCCTGCTGATAGAGAGAATCATGAGGTTCAACGAACTTCAGTCCGATTTCGCCCATGATAATCTTCCGGTCAGAAGGAGTGGCGTCTCTGTAAGCTTTGATGATCTGGCTGTACTCACCACTATTGACAGTACATTTTGAAGGATAGGTGTGGATATCGAAGAGCCCGAAGTCAAGCTCTCTGTTAGCCCTCTCGAGCCATGGCACCTCTGCAGGAGTCCAGATGGCA
>JAEESL010000081.1 GCA_016286345.1 Dehalococcoidales bacterium
TGAACTTTCTTGGCATCGATCACAGATATGGTCAGCGTCGTAAGGATGCCGGCAATAAAAGCAACGGTGATCAGTTTCTTGTACCTGTATAAGAATACGAACGCGGCAAGAATAACTAATACCAGGAGCAGGTTCAGGACTTTCTGACCGAGGGTATAGCTGAGGTCTCTGTCAAACACCAGAGTTGTATTGAGCGTACCGGTATCCGTACCAAAGAACAGATAATTGACTGCGGAAGTAACAGACAGTCCTATTGCCAGTATGGAAAAGACGTTCTTAACCTTCTTGTTTGCAAGATAGTAGAAAACACCGGGCCAGAACACGAAAAATCCGACGGCTGCAAAGGCCGAAGACTCCAGATAGTGAAGCGGGTTCAGAGGATTGTTTATATTAACGAATTCTTCCGGAGAAGCACTCAGATATGCCAGCGGGATAAGAAGCCCTGTTAACGCAGCCATAAATGCCAACGGCAGAATAAAACTTGCTGCGGACGGTTCCTTTTCGAGGAATGTATCCAGTCTGTCCGCAAATCCGCCTTGGGGTGCGGCGCCGTGCTTTGTCCGGCGGTGTCCTTTGCTCGTGTGCTTCCAATTCTTTATGATTATCGTCTTGATGAGCGAATAGATATTATTCATTGTCCAATAGATAACCAGGACAGACGGGGAATTATACAGGACTATCAGGAACAGCAATGTCAGCAGATATGACTGGAATGCCTTTTTAACCGGAAAATCCTTCGTGTAGATATAACAGGAAAGGAAGTTTATCAGCGACATGAGTATCGGGAACAAATTGATCGTAAGGCTTCCTATGACCAACAATCCGTCCGGAGACCCGAGATCGAAAGCAAACAGATTGCCGCCTGTTCCCGCAAACCTGTCGGAAGCACGTACTCCCAGAAGATCATATGCTGCCATGAAGAAAGGTATCTGAAGCAGGATGGATATCGAGCTCTTCAGCTGTGATAGCGGATTGTAGCGGTTCTGCCTGTAGTAAGTGGCGAGCATCATGTGCTTCTCATCACCTTTGAAAGTCTTCTTTATGTGTTCAACCACGGGAGCGAGTTTTTTCTCTTTGTCCCTTTGTTCCTGTTCCAGCTTCTCTGCCCTCATGTATATCGGAAGGACAAGCGTGCTGACGACAATGCTCAACGCTATGAGGGCTATGCCTTCACTGTGCGTAATGTTAAATGCGATGGTAAAGACTGCTTCGAAGACCAGTTCGAGCGGTGCAAGGATTATATTTCGAATGATGTCTAAGATGATCAAGTTCTTTACCTCTGTTGTTCAATCCTGTGTGAATACCATGCTTATTCAGGACAGTCGGTCTGAACCCAGTTATCCGGATCAAAGATATTGCCGTTTATTACTTTGAGCCACACGCAGTCATCTGCATATGTGAATTGGTTGCCCTGGTTATAGTCAGGATTCCAGAGTGTCTCATCTTCAATGGGATAATAGCTGACATACAGGTCACCGGATTTGAGATCAGAGTTGATCGGATTGCCGGTATAAGGATTGACCGGATCATCAATGATGCCTTCCAGCGCAATGGTCGGAACATCGGCATTGGTCATGAATGTATTGTCAGTAGTAAAACCTTCTGCATCAAAGTCCTTTACCATGAGCAGGCAGTTGTACCATTCCGCATTTACCTGAGGGAATACCAGTTCCTCGAACATGGCAACCTGTGTTCCGTGATCGCTGACGATTATGATTCGTGTATTGTCATACACTCCGATCTCCTTCAGATAATCCATGTAATCGCCCAATTCCCGCATCGCAGCCACGAAGCAGTCATACGTTGAATCCTGATATCCCTGCCAGACAAGCAGCTTATAACTGCCGTTGCAGATGTAGTATTCTCCTTCAAGATCGTCTACCGGAGTATACGGATCGTAATTGCTGAGGTTGGTTACATCATGTGTGGTCTCGTTGTCGAAAAGGAACAATCCGCCCGAACAGTCATCATCAACTACGGTCATGTCAGCCATGTTTTCAAGTACGATGTAGTTTTCCAGTGTGTCATACTTGTCAACTACATCCTGATTGACCGAGAGGTAATCACCACTGTCATAGATGAATCCCTGGATACACAGTGGCGAGCACTTGAAAAGACTGTACATGAACATATTACGGTTTCTTCTGTTCTCCGTATTGATATGCGCTTCGGTGTCATCGTTATAGAAATCTGTCGGATGATAAGTATAGCAATTATCTATGTCCTTAAATGCCGAATAATCACCGGCCCAGCTCCAGCCCGGGAACGGAAGATCCATCAAGGTTACCGTATAACCCTGATCGCTGAACAACTTGGGCAGCACCTTAAGTGATTCATCGTGCTTTTCAGCGAGCGACTCATCAGCTCTTGCATCCATCCGTTCAGGAGTATATTCATACCCGCCGAATAATGCGGATGTGGTCTTCAATGTATTCTGACCAAAGGACATGCAGTTCGGATAGTAAACAAAGCCGTCGAACTGTTCTTCCAGTTCGGGGAATTCATAGAAAACAAACGGCAGGTATCCTGAGACCGCTCTGTCGAGCATGATAACCATTACATTCTCTTCGGTCTGGGACAAGACGATCTTTGGCTTCTCGGTCTCGCGGAAATCGTCGATGTGTTCGATTATCGATGTGTAAGAATCCTGTACCTTCTTGGCATTAATGGCAGAGATGGAAACCGTTGTCAGGATAATGGCTATGAAAGCAATGTTCATCACTTTCTTGAACCTGAACAGGAAAACACAGGCGGCCATAATGACTATGACGATGGCTATGTTCAAAAACTGCTGCGTTACAGAATAGGTCGGATCGTGTTCGAACACCAAAGATGTGTTGATCGTTCCCGTGTTTGAGCCGAAGAAAAGATAATCCACAGCCGATACAAAAGCTATTCCCACCACTGCTACGGACATTACGAGCTTTGCCTTCTTGTTGGCAAGATAATAGAATATGCCCGGCCAGACAATAAAGAAACCAACCGACACAAAGAACGAAGACAGCAGATACCTGAGCGGGTTCTGCGGATTGATCACATCAATGAATTCTTCCGGTGAAGCACTCAGATATGCAAGCGGGATCAGAAGTCCGGTCAGGACCGCCATGAATGCCATCGGAAGGATAAAAAGGGATGTCTTGGGTTCCTGTCTAAAGAACGAACCAAATATAGTTCCTTCTGTGTTCTCTTTCTTGGTCTTGGCTTTCTTTTCGGGCTTTTTGCTCTTGATAATGATGATCTTAACGAGCGAATAGACATTATTCATTGTCCAATAAAGCAAGAGAGCGGACGGTGAATTATACAAGAGGACCAGAAACACAAGTGCCAGAAGATACGAGCGGATCGTTGTCTTAAAAGGAATGCCTCTAGAATATATATAGCATGCGATCACATTGACTAAAGTCATTACCAAAGGCAATACGTTTATCGAGACATCGCCTATCGTTATCAATCCGTCCGGATTTCCAAGGTCCTGGAAAGCAAGAAAAGCTGTTCCGGTAAAACGATCTTTTGCCTGGATGCCAAGCAGATCATATGCTGCCATGAAGAACGGAACCTGAAGCAGGATCGAAAGCGTGCTCTTAAGCCTGTATAACGGGCTGTAATGATTCTCGCGGTAATAAGCATCGAGGATCATGTACTTCTCGTCGCCTCTGAAGTTCCTCTTTATGTGCTCAGACCAGTAGAAGA
>JAEESL010000082.1 GCA_016286345.1 Dehalococcoidales bacterium
CCATTCGACGACTTCGATATAGGGCGAATCTGATATAAAGAGATGTTTGAACCTAGACATGTTCCTGTGGACGCAGAAGACTGCATGGGCATTGTTTGCTTTTAATATGTCTCCTAGTTCATGGGAAAGAACACTGCTCCAGTTAGTATAGTAAGCGCTTTTCAAGAATTCCTCTTCTGTTGCACTGCGGTTCAGCTGCATACGCCATGTTGGTGCAATAAAGATCAGTGATTCATCTTTTTCATCCGTGACATAGCTATCGAAACGGCAGAGGCCAGTGTACCTGACAGCTCCTTCAGGATAACCGAATGTAGTTTTTATGAATTCATACTCTGGTTTTGCTCCGCAGCAGAACATCCTGAACCTGGCATTTCCGTAATGTACAAAGGGAAGGTCTTTCTCTGCTATCCCATGCTGAAGGAAAACGCGGTTTGATCTGAATAGCCCAAGGATATTCTCAAATAGGTGACAGACTGCAGCATTGGGATTGCCGTCTTTTTGGCTGCTGATATTGGCTTCGGCTGCGATGTAATAGAGCCAGTGTTTTATGCTTCCGAATTGAACGGTTTTTCCAAGTTCTTTAACTTTTTTGTAGTCATCAGCCTTTTTATCGATGGCGTATACTGCATCTATAGAGGGTTCTTCTTTTCTCAGGAATCTGAAGAACCAGTAGCCGTTATCTCGTGCTTCGTTCCTCTTTTCGCAGACCAGCCAGATATGTGGTCTGAATAGTTTATAGATAAGCCCTGGAATGATCATTACAAAAAAAACGAAGAGCTGACCTATATCGGACAGTTTTACCATTTTCAGTTTCTTTAGTATCGATTCATTCATGGCTACTTCATAAGATGCTTATATTTTCTGATCCCGTTGAAGAGATAGGCGATTTCATAAAGCAGGGCAGAGAACATGTTAATGCCTATAGTTCTGTAAGTTTTATAGTTCATGATTGCTGATTTGAATTTATTTCCTGATTTCGATTTCGGAGAGAGCCGGTAAATCAGAAGCGGCTCATCGATTCCGACTGCTTTTGCGCCGTTCTTCAGCATTCCAAGCCAGCAGGCAAAGTCCTCATGTATTCCATTCTTTACGGTCTCATTTGCCAAAAACAGGTCTTTTTTTGTCATGGCAGAGGAATTCGATATGACATTTTGCTTAAGTAGTTCTTTGTACGTTACAGTATCTGGGACGTGCATTGTCCAGTCGAATCTGTTTCCATCACTGTCCATGAATGCTGAACCTGTATAGACGATATCAGCTTTATTGATCAGTACGATCTGTTTCTCAAGCTTTGTTGGTTCCCAGATATCATCGCAGTCCAGAAATGCGATGATGTTTCCTTTGGCTTTGGAGATAAGAGTATGTCTGTTGAGTGAAGCGCCCAGGTTGGTCTCATTTTGATAGCAGACGATTCGGCCGTCCTCTTTTGATATCTCCTGTAGCAATGCGAAAGTATCATCTCTGGAACAGTCATCTGCGATTATCAGTTCGAAGTTAGTATATGTTTGAGTAAGAACGGATTCGATCGACTGGCGGATTGTTTTGGTTGCATTGTATGCCGGCATGATGATGCTGACCAGTTCATTTGAACTGTCATTATCGGGCCGCATTGGTCTTTCCTTCTTCGATGCCATCTGTTGATTCTTTTATGAAGAGGATCTTTATTGTTGAGAAGATGATACGGATATCTTCGATGAAACTGGGATTGATCGTATAGAAGAGATCGAGTTGCAGTTTATCATATGGAGTTGAATTATACTTTCCATATATTTGGGCATAACCGGTCATACCAGCTTTAGTCTGCAATCTTAGATTGTATTCAGGCAATTTTTTCATATACTCTTCAGCAATCTCTGGTCTTTCCGGTCGGGGACCGATCAAGCTCATATCTCCTGCAATGACATTGAATAACTGCGGGAATTCATCGATCCTGAAACGTCGGATGAACCTGCCGACTGGAGTAATGCGTGTATCGGAATCTCCTGTTGATAATCTGGCTACTCCATCCTTTTCGGCATCCATTCGCATGCTTCTGAATTTGTATATCTTAAATTTCTTTCCATTCTTTGTGAGTCTGACTTGTTTATAAAGAGCCGGACCTCCATCTGAAATCCTGATTGCTATTGCAGTTATGATCATTAAAGGACTGAAGATAATCAGGCAAATCAGCGATACCACCAGGTCAAATAATCTCTTAATGAATGTGTATTCGATCGTAGGATTATATCTTTGAACCATAAGCATCGGAAGATGCAGCATATGGACCTTTTTGGCACCATGCATGAGAACATCTCCAATCCTGGGAATGATGAAGTTCTCGGTTTTCTTGTTGAGGGTATATTTTATGATTACATTTCGGTCGTGACTGTGAACTCCGCTGAAGAAAATAACATCGCTGTCATCGAGAATTCGAAGGTTTGAAATTACATCCTTAACGTTTATCTTTCGATGTACATCGTATACCACATCGAGACCGTATTTTTGAATCAACAGATCCAGTTCTGGCCGGTCGTCAAAAATTATTGTAGTTTTCTTTTTGGGGAATGCAGCGAAATACCAGCCGCTGACGAGCCATGTCCATATAAACGAAATAATGATCTGTGAAATAAAAACACCTAAAAGCGGCAGTGGATTGGGAAGATGTCGAGCCAGCATATATGTCAAAACATACATCAAACAGTCAGTTATGAAAATCGAAAGAGTTTGGCTCAACACAATATCGTTCTTCTTGGATGTAGATACTGAATAGCCTTCATAAATGTGAGCCAAATATGCATAAATAACTAAGAAGAGAATCAAAAGAGCATAGTTGCCGCGGCGGTAGAAGGGTTCGTAGTAAAGGGTTTCTCTGTAGAATTCATACCATGCGTAGCCAAAAGGTGCCGTCATCAAAACCGGATTGATGAATTTGAGCAACCTTAAGATTGTTGTTTTCAGCCTAGTCATAGAATATTTTTATTGCTTAGGTATGATTCACACGTGTTTAATTTGCTAATTATTATAATGTTTTTCATATAACTAATAAAAAACACCATGAATCTTTGTCTTAGTTTGTCCTATTACCTATAATTAGCCCGATTGTTGGAGCTATTTGATATGAAGAGTAATAAACAATCAATCAGTAGACTAGTTGGGTTAGACCTTTTCAGAGTGATAGCTGTCCTGACGGTCTTTTTATTCCATTCGCATATTCATGTTACCAAGTGTGATTATGGATTTCTGAATGATTACATCAATATGGGTGCAATCTATATGACAGGATTCTTCATCCTGTCCGGATTTGTCTTGTTTCACACGTATAAAAACACTTCTCTATCTTCAATTGGTGAAATAAAAAAATACTATCTGAAGCGGCTTATCGTTATTCTTCCGCTCTATTTTGTTACGGCAATCCTTTATATCTTGTTTCTCGGTAAAGAAACGTGGTCACAGGATCTGCTGCTTTTCCCAATCGAAACACTGGGAATCCAATCGATATTCGATTCACTTTTCAATATCTCGCATAACGGCGGAACTTGGTTTGTCTCATGTATCCTGATCTGTTATCTTCTTTATCCATTCCTGCAAGAGATCATGAAACAGCTAAAAAAGAAAGATAAGATCATAATCCTTTGTGTATGCATCTTCATTCTGCTGTATTCT
>JAEESL010000083.1 GCA_016286345.1 Dehalococcoidales bacterium
GACAAGGGAATTGAGATGATCTCCGGCGTTGTTCAGAAGAACTCCGAGACAGCCGAGCAGTCAAGCGAAGTATCAAGAGAACTCTCAATTCAGTCAGAGAGTCTCAACGACCTTATCGGAAAATTTACAATAAGCAGTTAATTGCATATCCTAAATGTATTTTGGGGGAGTTACAGAAAGTCCTTTGCGTAGACATGACTCTGCGTGGGGGACTTTTTCCATGTGGTCAGTTTTTCGCGGCATTTAAGATCATATCCTTATCGCAGTAATAAAAACCAAGTTTGTCGGCAACAGCCTGACCGATTGTACTTCCGCCGGCACCAAACTGGCGGCTGATTGTAATTATATTCTTCATAATGCCATCCTTACAGAACCTTATTAAGGAAATCAATGGTTCTTTCTTCTTTTGGATTTAAAAGAACTTCCTGTGGAGTACCTTCCTCAATGATGTAACCGCCATCCATGAAAATGACTCTGTCCGCAACTTCTCTGGCAAATCCCATCTCGTGAGTAACGATGACCATTGTCATTCCGTCAGCGGCAAGATCTTTCATTACCTGCAAAACCTCTCCGACCATCTCAGGATCGAGCGCGGATGTTGGCTCATCGAAGAGCATGATATCAGGCTCCATGCAAAGAGCTCTGGCTATAGCTACACGCTGTTTCTGTCCGCCTGAAAGCTGGCTGGGAAAGCTATCTGTCTTATCCTCAAGGCCAACCTTTTTGAGCATGTTCTTTGCCTTTGTTACAGCCTCTGATTTGGAGCATTTTTTCAGCTGAACAGGTGCCAGGGTCAGATTGTCCAGAATGTTCAGGTTGTTGAAAAGATTAAAATGCTGGAAAACCATACCGATATTTTCGCGGACATGGTTAATATTTATCTGTTTTGAAGTGATGTCGTTTCCATCAATAAGTATTGAGCCGCCTGTGACAGTCTCAAGCTTGTTGAGGCATCGCAGAAATGTTGATTTACCGGAACCTGAGGGGCCGATAACACATACAACCTCGCCCTTTGTGACCTTGGTTGAGATGTCCTTAAGAACTTCAAGATTTCCAAAGGATTTTTTGAGATTTGAAACTTTTATTTTGATAATATTTTTATCTGCCAACGCTGAGCCTCCTTTCAACCCTCTTAGCACTGCGTGAAAGGATAGTTATAACTATCAAATACATAATTCCGACGATAGCCCATGTCTGGAAAGACATGAAGGTGTTTGCCTGAACATTTTTTGCAGTATTAACAAGTTCCGGGAATCCGATAACTGACAAAATTGATGTGTCCTTTAATGTGATGATGAACTGGTTGATGAAGGTGGGTATCATAGTTCTGATCGCCTGAGGAAGAACTACCTTTCTCATTGCCATTCCATATGTGAGACCAAGAGATCTTGCTGCCTCCATCTGACCTTTGTCAACGGATTGGATTCCGGCGCGGATAATCTCTGCCATGTAAGCACCGCAGTTAAGCGCAAGACAGATAGTACCTGCCTGTAGCGCTGTAAGGCTGATTGAAAATCCGCCGATGATTGTATTGAAGAAATATGGCACACCAAAGTAAACGAAGAATGCCAGAACTATCATCGGAACACCTCTTATTATGTCTACGAATATCTGGGAAATGATGTTGCATGCACGATTTTTCACAACACCCATGATTCCGAAGATCATACCGATGATACATGCAAAGAAAAGACCAAGCAGCGTCAGAAGAAGAGTTCTGCCAAGGGCTACAAGAAGCATGCCACCATACACAGTGATTATTTTTATCATATTGATGTTTCCTCATAGTATACCGGGCAGGAGATCCCGCCCGATATTATTTTTTTTATTAGTATTTCAAAGCCTGAGTATTATTCGCCGAGATATTTTTTGATAATCTCATCATATGTGCCGTTAGCTTTTATGTTTGCGAGACCTTTATTGAACATATCTACAAGCTCCTGGTTATCGGGATTGAAAATTGCAAAGCCATATGCAGCAGGATCATTACCGGTGCCGTCTACGAGCTTCATTGAGATGCCTGTATCTTTGATGTTTGCAGCCATGATCGGTGTGTCATCAAATACTGCTGCAACCTGTCCGCCAACTACTGCCTGATACATTGTAGGTGAATCCTCAAAATATGTAATAGTGAAGCCATACTGACTAACAAGACTTTCTGCGTATGTTGCACTCATGGATCCTGTTTTAACAGCTACTGACTTTCCTTTTAGATCATCAAAGCCTGAGATAGAAGAGTTTGCTTCAACAGCCATGCTCTGGTTAGCATCATAGTAACCATCAGAGAAGATCCAGCCTGACTCTTTTCTTTCATCTGTGATTGATGCGCCTGCGATCATGCCATCAGCTTGTCCTGCCTGACATGCTGCGATTGAAGCGTCCCAGCCGAGAACCTGCATTTCATACTTGAAGCCTTGATCCTTAGCTATTGCATCAAGGATGTCCATATCGATTCCGACAAATTTTCCGCTGTCATCTGTGTACTCGAAGGGCTTAAATGCTGTATCTGTAGCGATTTTCCAAACCTTACCCGAGGCATCGGCTGTAGCTCCGGTAGAATCTGCTGCGTTTGCAGGTGCAGAAGATTCTGTAGCACCGCTGCCACCGCAACCTGCTAATGCTACCATCATTAAGCTCATTACCATTGCAAACATTTTCTTTTTCATAACTATTCACTCCTTACTTTTCCACATTCATCAACGAATGCTTTTACTATTTTTACGCTTTCCTCGTTGTTGCTAAAGGAAAACTCCGGGTGCCATTGCACACCTATTGCAAATCTGTGATTCTTCACAGCGATTGCCTCAATAAGTCCATCCTCTGAGATGGCAAGCCCTTCAACCTTTGGTGAAAGCTCCTTTACAGCCTGATGATGATAGCTGTTGACCTCATGGATTCCTGCTCCAAGAATGTCTGAGAGAACAGTGTTTTCCAGGACTTCTACCTTGTGAGCGGCTCTGTCGTAGGGCGGTGACATGTGATGCTCGACCTGTGAGTCGTACTCGGTGGGAAGATCCTGATAGAGCGTGCCTCCAAGAGCTGCGTTTAAAAACTGGATTCCGCGACATATTCCGAAGAGAGGTTTATTGTCTTCTATACATTTTTTTAGAAGATATTCCTCCATAATGTCTCTGGATTCGCAGGTTGCTCCGCAGGTGCTCTTTTTGTCCTCGTTATAAACAGAGGGTGATACGTCATGTCCTCCTGTGAAAAGGATTCCGTCGCACAGAGCATAAGCCTCATCAAGCTCTGCTTTTTCAGTTGTAAGTGGCAGCATGATAGGAAGTCCCATACATTTTTCTATGACCTTCATGTACCCGGGAAGCATCCAATAGCTGTCTTTTTCATCATCAAAAAGTGGTATTAAACCGATAACTGGTCTCAAACGACATCCCCCTCCCCTTGATATAAAGAAAAGGCGCCTGCTTACGAAGTAGACGCCTTTGTCTTTATATAGAGATTATACGAATATTTTTGCATTTTGCAATAGTTTTGGGGTGGCCAGACCGGGTAAATTACACAATGGATCTTGGCCTGGCACAATTTTCAGTCAATATGACTGAATCCATTCTTATAGGTTACCCTGCGGGAATAGTGTAACGGTAGGTGTTCAGTCTATCCGCGAACAAG
>JAEESL010000023.1 GCA_016286345.1 Dehalococcoidales bacterium
AAGGAGCTCCCAAGGTTGCTTCACAGGTATCCGTATGTCCGGTCATAAACGCAGGTGACGGAGGACATCATCATCCTTCCCAGACTCTGACTGATCTTTTTACCATCTATAAAGAGAAGGGCGGATTTGACGGTCTCACAATCGGTCTTTGCGGAGATCTTAAGTACGGAAGAACAGTTCATTCTCTTATTTCAGGTCTTTCAAGATACAAAAATATCAAACTCGTCCTTATTTCACCGAATGAACTTAAAGTTCCTGAATATGAAAAAAAGGAAGTAATGGATAAATCCTGGATGAAATATGTAGAGACTACTTCACTTGAGGAAGCAATTCCTGAACTGGATGTGCTCTATATGACCAGGATACAAAGAGAACGTTTTTCCGATGAAAAGATATACGAAAGACTTAAGGATTCATATATTCTCAACAAGGAAAAACTCAATTCCGCAAAAAATGACATGATAGTCATGCATCCTCTTCCAAGGGTCAATGAGATCAGCCTCGATGTCGATGATGACAGAAGAGCAAAGTATTTTGACCAGGTCAGAAACGGCAGATATGTCAGAATGGCTCTTATCATGAAACTTCTCAGTGATATGGATGTCCCTGATAAAAAGCAGGATGAATCTTCCTTCAGACATGACTTGAAATGCAACAACCCCAGATGTATTTCATATACTGAAAAAGATATTAAAAGTGCATTCAGAATCACAGACAACGGCAGATGCAGATGCATCTACTGTGATAAGGAAGTAGCGGTCTAGCTGATAATACAAGGCACTATTCATGCCATGCTGAAAATGGCAATTTTTCTGTTTTTTTGGTTTAATAATATATCTGTAAAACAAAAAACATCGACTATTTTACCGAAAGGATGTGAGACGTATAAAGCGAGATTTGGTGTTTCACTCGTAGATCTTTGCCTGTGGTCTAAAGATTAGACTAGTCACCGAAATGAAAAGAATTGCATTCCTTTGCATTCACTCTTATCCCATGGAATGTCCGGGGAATAAAGATGTGGGTGGTATGAATATATATGTACTGGAAGTAGCCCGAAGACTGGGGGCTCTCGGTTATATAGTTGATATCTTTACACATGCTGTATGGAGCTATGAGGACTTTACCCCTTATCGCAACGTCCACATCGTCAACTTACACAGCTTACCTATTTACGTAGACAGAAATGATATCTTGAAGTATGCATCCGATCTGACCGATGAGATCTCGAATTTTATGGTCGACGGAGGATTTGTATACGATATTATCCATTCAAATTACTGGGTCTCGGCCTATGTCGGAGACCTGCTTGCAAAACGTTTCAGTATTCCGCATATCGTAATGTTCCACACTCTCGGAGCAGTCAAGGAATCTTTCCCGTTTGTAAGGAAAGAACCTGATATGCGCACAAAGGTTGAAAAAGACCTTATGAACAATGTCCAGTGCGTCATTATTCCAGATTCAAACGAACTGGGATTTATGAAGCAGTATTACGGATATGACAAGACAAATTATGCCGTTATTCCGTGCGGTGTAGACCTTGATCAGTTCTATCCTATCAACAGAAAAATTGCTAAACAGTACGTTGGGTTTGAAGACAATGACAGGGTGATCCTTTGTGTCGGAAGACCTGATCCCATGAAAGGCTATGATCTTGCGATCCGTGCACTTGCCGTATCCAAGAGCAAAGCCAGGATGCTGTTTCTGTGTGGTACCGGTAATACAGAACCGGTTTATGAACTTGAAAAGCTTGCGAATGAATGTCATGTTTCTGAAAGAGTTACATTCAAAACCGATGTCGGTCACAATGAACTGCTGCATTATTACTGTGCATCAGATATGCTGCTCAATTCGTCATACTATGCTTCGTTTTCCCATGTTATTCTTGAAGCACTTGCCTGCGGTACCCCTGTGGTTTCAACAAATACAGGTATTGCTCCGGAAGTGATCCAGAATGGTATAAACGGTGTTCTGACAGAGACTTCATCCAAAGATATCGCAAAAGGTATCGATCAGCTTTATAAAAAGATCGGCAGCAGACGATTCAACAAGACATCGCTGGTCAAAGCGATAGAAATGTACTCATGGAATGTTGTTACGGATCTGATACTTAATATCTATCAGAAATTCTGCGATTAATAAGAACACTAGATTGCTTTGTTTTTTTCGATTATAATTCTTCTTACCTATATGACATAGGAGGGAACTATGAATAATATTATTGTTTGTCTTGATGGATCAGCTCTTGCGGAACAGTTACTTCCGTTTGTAAAAGAACAGGCCAAAGCAACCGGTGCAAAGCTTACTCTTCTCCAGGTCGTGAGCGGAACGACTCAGGTCCTTTCTGCTGCATCACTTGAAGCAGGTATGATGGTCAGTCCGACCGGAGCTGATATTGCCTTGAGTCTTGAACAGCTTGAAAATATGAAAAAAGAGGTACAGGAATACCTCGATGGCGTTGCCAAGGAAATCAGAAGTGAAGGCATAAAAGCTGATGCAGTTGTTCTTGAAGGCAAAGCCGGCCCTGCTATAAATGAATATGCAGTAGAACAGAATGCCGATATGATCGCCATTGTCACCCATGGCAGAAGCGGTCTTGGAAAAGCGGTATACGGAAGTGTCGCTGACTATGTTCTGAAGAATTCAGGAATTCCAACCCTGGTATTCAAACCTAAAACCAATAAATAGTTCAGATACAGAATAAATTAATCAAGGAACATTCGACGTGCGTCGAATGTTCCTTTTGTTTTGTTATCGAAAAGTGTTTTAAATACTGCCTAAAAGGTCCAGCATCTTCTGAGGGTTTTCATCGGCCTTGACCTTGTCGAAAGCTGCAATGATTATCCCTTTTTCATCGATAATATATGTAGTTCTGACTACGCCGAATACCTTCTTGCCGTACATGGTTTTTTCTTTCCAGACATCATAATCCTGAAGAGTTTTCAGCTCCGGATCAGCAAGCAGGGTAAAGGGAAGAGCATATTTTTCTTCGAATTTTTTGTGTGCGGAAGCAGTATCTTTGCTGATGCCAATTACGACAGCGTTCAATTTATTGAATTTATCATTCAGTGCAGCAAATCCTACAGCCTGTTTGGTACATCCGGAAGTCATGTCTTTGGAATAGAAATACAGGATTACTTTTTTGCCTTTGTATTCTTTAAGAGTATGTATGGTCCCATTCTGATCCGGCAGTGAGAATGCGGGTGCCTTTGTTCCTTTTTCCAGCATTTTTATCTCCTTTATAAGTCTTTCCTGAAAAAAATGAACAATATCGGCCAAATTGTTCATTCTTGGTCGAATTACTTCTTGATTTAGAATATAATAAGTTGGACACATATGGAAGGATAAGGATCATGAGTGCTATCGGCGTAGATAAGCCCTTCATAGATGATTATCAGGGCTTTATTCTTCAGAACCGTACTAAAGTTAATAAGTATTTAAACTATGTATTATGGTTCGTAATACTCGCCGGGCCTGCTATTGCAATTGGTGTAAAGGCAGGGTGGTATGTGGATATCAGTTATGCTACATGCGCTATTATTTCCTGTGTACTTTTTCTGATTGCTCTAGCTCATTATCTGCTTCTTAAGTGGAAAAGGGATTCTCTTTTAACCAGTATCCTTGCACTTGCTGCATTAGATTTTCTGATTGCATTTATGTCGTACTCTCACGTCGTAATCCACCTGACATGGTTTTTCGTTCCGCTCCTGAGTATCCTTCTATGCGAAATACCGGTTTTCGTAGGTGTCAGCATAGGAAATGCTGTTGTGATGACAGTTGCCACATGGTTTGTGACAGCATACGAACTGACACTCAGAAATGATTTTACGTCACATTCAGCGTTCTTTCTCAGCAGGGTCGGCGGGTATTTCATTGAAACTGCAGTTATGTTTGTAAGTGGGCTTCTGCTCATTATGATAGTCATAACTCATTTCAGACAGCTTTTTTCCCAGAATGCTGTTATTAATCAAAATGAGAAAGAAACAGCAGAGAAGATGAATGTCCTCAATTCTATGGCTGAAATTTATGACAATGTGAACCTGATCGACTTTGTTGAAAGTACGGAAATGTCGATCAGAGATACCAGCCATACAAAACATTTTATCGATATGCAGCATCAGACTCATACCCTTATGAATCAAAGGCTGAAAGACCATATAGCGCCTGATCAGCTTGATGAGTTTCTTACCTTCACAAATATTACGACGGTCAGATCAAGACTCACACAGAAGAAGATCATCAGTGGAGACTTTATGGATGTGAGCAATGGATGGTTCCGTGCGCAGTATATTACTGTTGAAGCTACGGAGGATGGCATTCCCAATATAGTTATCTACACCACCCGAAATGTTGATGAGGAGAAGAGACGGGAAGAATGGCTGACCAGAATCGCAATGACTGACGAACTGACAAGATTGTATAACAGACGCTCTTATGAAGATGATCTGGCGCAGTACAGGAATAAACCACTTGATAATGATCTGGTGATATATTCTTTAGACGTAAATGGTCTTAAGAAAGTCAACGACAGCAAAGGACATGCTGCCGGTGATGAGCTGATCAAGGGCGCTGCAGACTGCCTTATTTTGGCAATTGGAAACAAGGGTAAGATATACAGGACTGGCGGAGATGAGTTCATAGCCATTGTTCATACCACTGACCCCAAGGCTTTAGTAGAGGATATCAACCGCAAGGCAGAGGAATGGCGTGGCTCATATTCAGATAAGATGTCAATGTCCATTGGATATGCATCACATGCTGAAAACGAAAATCTGAGTGTTGATGAACTTGAGAAATATTCAGATAAAGAAATGTATGCTGCAAAGGCCAGACATTATCAGGCTATGGGCTTTGACCGACGGCGCTGATTAGTCTTTGATATTCCCAAGTATATGTATCGTTTCGATATCTTCTTCAGTTAGCTTGATATTTGATGTCGTTGTTTTTCCTTCTTCGGTCTTAACAGTGATCTCTATAACTGTTCCCGGTCTCATATCATCTTTTACAGCCATAATGAAGGGCTGCATTCTGGGATGAGCCTGAAAGAACATGTTCATCCGTTCTTTAGCTTTAAGCAGTGCGAATGGATTCATAGCCATATATTGTTCCTTTCTGTTCGGCAGGACATTTGGGTTAATCTGTATTGTCCTGATAATTATATAAAAAATCAGAGTTTTTATATTTGCAAATAAAAAAAAAGGAAGTATAATGAACAAGTTTTTTACAGGAGATCAATATGACAAGTTCGGAAATAATATCCCTGGTAACGATTATCATATTTGCCCTGGCAATGATAGTTGTAGGTGTTTTATCCCAGAAAAGGGCGCAGACACTTGATAACTTTCTTCTTGGCGGAAGAAAGATCGGTCCTTGGCTCAGTGCTTTCAGTTACGGTACGAGCTATTTTTCAGCAGTAGTATTCATCGGCTATGCCGGTACTCATGGCTGGAGAGTCGGTATGGGTTCTCTCTGGATCGGTGTTGGTAATGCTGTTATCGGTACTCTTCTTGCATGGCTTGTTCTCGGAAGACGAACACGAGACATTACTCAGAAACTCGATGCCAAGACTATGCCTGATTTCTTTGCAAAACGATATCTTTCTACTCCAATGAAAGTATATACTGCACTGATCATCTTCATCTTCCTTGTTCCTTATGCAGCCAGTGTTTACAAGGGCCTTGGCACTTTGTTTTCCGCAGTATTTGTTGGTGCCAGCGAACTTACATGTATGCTGATAGTGGCTATCATTACAGCTATCTATCTGGTACTTGGCGGTTATATTGCATCTGCTATCAATAATTTCATTCAGGGTATGATCATGTTGATCGGTGTTGTGGTCATCATTGTCATCCTTCTTGCCCAGCCTGAAGTGAATGGCATCTCAGGAATGGTAAGCGGTCTGTCCAACATTTCCACTGAATTGACAGATGTCTGGGGCGGTAAGTTCGGCGGATTCCTTCTTACCAATATTCTTCTTACAAGTTTCGGTACATGGGGTCTTCCTCAGATGGTTCATAAATACTATGCGATCAAGGATTCATCTTCAATTAAGATCGGCGCCATCATCGCAACAGTATTTGCAGTTGTCATCGGATGCGGTGCTTACTTCATCGGTTCCATGAGCCATCTGTTTATTGAAGCAGGTCTTGATAATATGCCTGCTATATCAGGCGGATATGATTCAATCGTTCCTTATATCCTTACAAAAGTATTCTCAGCCACACCTGCATTGAACATCGTTCTTGCCATCATGCTTGTTCTTCTTCTTTCTGCTTCAATGTCAACACTGTCATCACTCGTTATAACCTCAGCTTCTTCAGTGGCAGTTGATATGATGAGTGTCGTTAAACCCCAGATGGAAAACAAGAAAGAAATGACACTGATGAGATTATTATGTGTCCTGTTTGTTGCTCTTTCCTTCTTCTTCGCAACTCAGAACATTTCATTCATCGTTAATCTGATGTCATTCTCATGGGGCGTTGTTGCCGGTGCTTTCCTTGGTCCTTATCTCTGGGGTCTGTATTCAGACAAGATCACAAAGTTCGGATCCTGGGCAGGTATGGTTATCGGTCCTGCATTTATCCTTATCATGATCGTAGTGTTCTCAATAACAAAGGGCTTCAGTTATGCTATCAACCAGTCAGCTCTTCTCGGTATCATTGCAATGGGCCTTTCTGTTGTAGTCACTCCTCTTGCCAGCTTTATCAAAATCGGAAACAAGAAAACAGAATAATAACTGTATTTGAAATTGACTCTGCATTAATTGAAACTTGATTAATGCAGAGTTTTTTTATATAAAAATGCATATGGAATCGAACGATAATACACAGAAACTGGAGAGAAAACTATCTCCTCTGAATGTCTGGGCACTGGCTCTCGGAAGCATCATAGGTGCAAGTGCATTTCTCCTTCCGGGAAATTCCTTTCTGGGGCAGGCAGGCCCGCTTGGTACAGCCATAGCAGTCAGCACTGGTGCCCTGGTCATGATCATAATCTCATTCAACTATGATTACATGATCAATAAGTATCCGATTGCAGGAGGGGAGTTTAAATATGCCCAGCTGGCATTCGGGAAAAAGCACGGCTTTGTCTGTTCATGGTTCCTGGCACTTTCATATTTCGCAATCGTGCCCGTAAATGCAACTGTACTGGCATCAATATTCAGAAGTCTGTTCGGCTCTGTATTTCAATTTGGATTCCATTATTCAGTATCGGGATATGATGTTTTCCTCGGGGAAATACTCCTTGCAATGGTCCCTCTTATCCTGTTTGCTCTTCTCAGTATCCGTGGAGTAAGATTTTCAGGTATATTCCAGACGCTTCTTATATTCCTTCTGGTAGGGGGCGTTGTTTTCCTTTCAGCGGCAGCTTTCATAAGCGGTGATGCTTCGTTTGCCAATCTGACTCCTGCGTTTTCTCCTGATTATTCAATTCTCACAGGAATCCTTTGTGTTACGGTTATTGCACCATATTTGTTTGTGGGCTTCGATACTGTTCCCCAGTCTGCCGAAGAGTTCAATTTCTCATCAAGAAAGACCAAGGTACTCATGATAGTTGCCGTACTTGTCGGAGCTTTACTGTACATTGCACTTAATACCGTGACTGCAATGTACGTGCCGGAGGGGTATGGAAACTGGAGTGAATATATACGGGATATCCCGAATACTTCGGGAATAATGTCTCTGCCTACTTTCTACACTGCAAAGATGATTGCAGGCAATTTTGGTCTTGTCGTAACTGTAATAGCAACGATCGCAGCTGCTCTTTCCGGTATCGTTGGTTTCTATATGGCATGTTCAAGGCTTCTTTATTCAATGGCCAAGGACAATGTTATCCCTGCATCTTTCGGAAGACTGCATGAAAAGTATAAGACTCCTTATATTGCGATACTTTTCATCATGCTGATCTCTCTGATTGCTCCGTTTTTCGGAAGAACCGCATTCGGATGGCTTGTTGAAATGTCGTCAGTCGGAGCTGCTATCGGTTACGGATATACATCGCTGGCTGCTTTCAAATATGCCAGGAAAGATAACAACAGATTCATCCTTGTCACAGCAATTCTCGGATCGATCCTTGCAGTTATTTTCCTTATCCTGCTTCTGATTCCTATTCCGGTATTGAACTGTTCACTGGGAACTGAACCATATATCTGTCTTGTTGCATGGATCATCATCGGTTTGGTTTTCTATCTCGTCTCCCGTAAATAAATAGAATTATCAATTAGTTACATTAACAATACAGTGTATTGACAATGTAATAATGTCTGAAATGAAAGAAGGGAACCAATCTGGTTCCCTTCCATTTCTTTTTAATTAAGCCTCTATTATTCAGTTCTGAGTGCAATCACAGGATCCTTCTTGGCTGCTGATCTGGCAGGAATGAATCCGGATATCAGAGTCAGCAATACACTGATCACTACCAGAAGTGCTGCGACCCGCGGGTCAAAGAATGCATGTGCAGTGGTATCCGTAAGGCTCTTTATAAGCAAATTGATCGGTATGATCAGTAAATACGTGATTCCTACACCTATAAGACCTGCAAGGAGACCGATTATAAGAGTTTCTGCATTGAACACTCTGGAAACGTCACGCTTTGCTGCACCCATTGCACGGAGGATACCGATCTCTTTTGTTCTTTCAAGAACAGAGATGTTTGTGATGACACCGATCATTATGGATGAAACGATCAGTGAAATAGCAACGAATGCAATAAGGACATAGCTGATAACGTTGATGATGGTTGTTACGGATTTCATTAGAAGGGCAGTGATGTCTGAATACTCAATGGTATTCTCATCATGACCGGCTTCAGTTTCTTTATTGTTGTAATTTCTGATGAAATCAGCGATGGTATCCTTGGCATCAAAGCTGACAGGATAAATGGATATTGTTGAAGGATTATCAAGATCAATAATGCCGATCTTCTTTATATTGCCTTCATAGGTGGCTTTGCTTTCAGTTTCCGGAAGCATGCTTTTGAACATCTGAATGATCTGTTCTTCTGTCATTGTCTTTGAAAGTGCTGCAAACCTGGCTTGTTCTTCTGGTGAACGTGTCATTAAATATGCTCTGATATCATCCATAGTCGGGCCATTAGATTCACCTTCCTTGGCAAATGGCAGATTGGTGAATATATCTACGTCAGGATTATTTAACTGAGCTTTTGCAAGGTCTGACTGGCTGATCTGATTCAGCATGTATCTTGTAAGTGATGCATTGTATCCTATAGCTCCTGCGGAGAACTGAGAGATTGCACCATCTTTAGGTCTTGCAATACCTGTGATTCTGATTGGAATAGCTTTTTCAATTGCTTTCTTAAGGTATTCTTCGTCTTTGCTTATATCTTCCCAAATCTGATTTACAGCATTGTATCTGTACAGATCGGAATTGAGAAGCAGTTTATACTCTTTACCGACGATTTCATCATATGATAATGTTTTGACTTCAGGAACATCATATTCTTCATTGTTCTGTATGTGTTCAATTATGTCTTTTAGTTCATCCTTATCCATCAATCCCAGCGAATAAAGCAAGTAGTCAGTGACTTCGTTGTTTTCAGTTAAGAACAGCATTACTTCATCAAAGCTGTCTGCCCACTCACCGGAAACAATATCGTACTGGGCTTTATACAGATCAGGATTCTCAATCATTTCATGCCAGGTATCTGTGTTGATAAGGGAAGACTGTGCAAAGGGAGAACTTGCCAGATCCCGTCCGAGGATATCCGAGATTATAGTGGGAGGATTGACTCTGTAGACCTCGTCTGTAACTGCAGAATAAATAGTGAGAGGCATACTGTAACTGTACTGAATGCCGTTAATGACTCCGTCAAGATCAGATTTATTGTTTTCAAGATATTCCTTGAAAGCTTCAAGGTTATTAGTTGAAACCTGTCCGAACAGATTGTCTATCATGTTTGATGTGATATTGATCGAATAAACTGCATCAAGGTCGTGTTCAGTATTGTTCTGTTCTGCTACAGTGGCCAGGTTTGCTATCATCTCAGTCATATCTACACTTTGCTTTTCAATCATTATCGGGTAAGAAGAAAGTGTATCACGTTCCACGTCTGCAATATATGCATTTACACCTGAAGAAATCGCTGTGATAAGAGCGATACCGATGATACCGATGGAACCTGCTCCGCTTGTGAGTAGAGTCCTTCCTTTCTTTGTGAGCAGATTGTTGAATGAGAGAGAAAGACCGGTGAAGAAGGACATGCTGGGTCTTTTCACTCTGCCGCCAGTCTGTTCAGGATCATGTTCGGCGCACGGGTTGGAGTCGCTCGTGATGACCCCGTCTGCTATTCTGATGATCCTGTTTGCGTATTCATTGGCAAGATCAGGGTTATGGGTGACCATGATGACCAGTTTGTCACTGGCAATGGCTTTAAGGAGGTCCATAATCTGAATACTGGTCTCACTGTCCAGTGCACCGGTAGGTTCATCAGCGAGCAGAATGTCAGGATCATTTACCAAAGCACGGGCAATGGCTACTCTCTGCATCTGGCCGCCTGACAGCTGGTTCGGTTTCTTGTGTATGTGATCTTCAAGGCCGACTTTTATCAAAGCTTCACGGGCTTTTTCACGTCGTTCTTTTCTTTTCAGACCTTTAAGAGTGAGTGCAAGTTCAACGTTTGAAAGCACTGACTGGTGGGGTATAAGGTTATAACTCTGGAAGACGAAACCTATCGAATGGTTTCGGTATGTGTCCCAGTCTCTGTCATTGTACTTCTTGGTTGATTTTCCGTTGATTATCAGATCTCCGGTGTCGTAGTGGTCAAGACCGCCGATAATGTTCAGCAATGTGGTCTTACCTGATCCGGAGTGACCGAGAATTGCTACGAATTCGTTTTCTCTGAATGTCAGACTGACACCGTTAAGTGCCTTCTGCTCAAATTTTCCGACCTTGTACGTTTTTTTGATATCGATCAGTTCAAGCATATTTTACTCCTAGTTAATGCTAGTGTAGCTTTTTAAACAGCAAATACAAGATATTTTGTAGATTGTACTATTAATAATTTTTGTAAAATATGCCTAAAGTTTCATTATTGAATGAAATTTAGGGATTGAAAAAAGAATGGCGTCCCTGAGGTGACTCGAACACCCAATCTATCGCTCCGGGGGCGATCGCTCTATCCAGTTGAGCTACGGGGACTCATCCGAATAATGATTATAGCATTACTGAGAATGTAAATGAGACCGCCTAAGATATATCGATCTCAGGCGGTTTGTCTATTTCATCTGAAACGTACTTTCCATTCTTTTTGCGCTGTCGGACGCATTCTGAAAGGAGATATTCAATCTGTCCGTTTACACTTCGGAAGTCATCATCAGCCCATGCCTGAAGCTGTGCATACAGCTTTGGCGATAATCGCAAAGGGATTTGTTTTTTCTGACTGTCTTCCATGGTCTTTTACTTTTTAGTATATGCTTCCTGAATTTACAACTGGCTGAGCATCTTTGTTGCCGCACAGTACGACCAGAAGATTGCTGACCATTGCTGCTTTTCGTTCTTCATCCAGTGTGACGAGCTGTGTCTCATTTAGTTTTGACAGGGCCATTTCGACCATTCCGACTGCGCTGTCAACGATCATCTTTCGTGCATCGATGATTGCGGATGCCTGCTGTCTCTGAAGCATTACTGCTGCGATTTCAGGGGCATAGGCGAGATAGGTGATCCTGGCTTCAATGATCTCAATGCCTGCTGCTTCCACTTTGCTCTGGATCTCCTTGCGGATCCTCTCTGCCACGACTTCACTTGAACCTCTCAGACTTCCTTCATCAGCTACGCCGTCACCTGTCGTATCAACATTTGGTGCAACATCATAAGGATACAGTCTTACGATATTTCGAAGAGCACTGTCGCACTGGAGAGACAGGAATTCCTTGTAGTTATCGACATCAAAAACAGCTTTGGCAGTATCGACGACTTTCCATATCACAGCAATACCGATCTCGATAGGATTGCCGAGGCAGTCATTGATCTTCTGTTTGCTGTTGGAAAGAGTCATGGCTTTGAGGGAGATCTTTTTGGAGGTCAGATCCATTTCGGCGGATGCTTCACCTGCTCCTTTGAAAAGCTGATTCAGTCCTTTTGCGGAATTGTTGTCGACATCTCCGCTCTGATTCAGTTTTGTTTTTGCTGCAGGATTGACTGCAGTGCAGAACGGATTGACGAAGTAGAATCCATCATATTTCAGGGAACCTACATATTTGCCGAAAAGAGTAAGTACCAGTGCTTCCTGCGGTTTGATGACTTTTAATCCAAGGAACATTATCCAGCCGAATAATATCCACAGAACTGATATGATCCCGACAATGATGTTCTCATTTATTGCTGCAAAGGCAACACCTGCAAAAGCTGCAAGATAGAGAAGAATCGTCAAAATCAGAACAGGGAAACCATTGTTTTTCTTTTTGATTACTTTTTCATTCATTTTTGTGAACCTTCTTTTATAGTGATATCAAAAAGATATCATCAATATATCATATTGTCAATAGCTCATCATCTGCTGATCGGGTGGGGCAGACCGCTTGTTATTGCGGAAGGGAGCTTTGTGTTATCCAGAAGGGCAAGCGGTTTGATCGAATCTTTACCGAAGCGTTTTCTTATTTCAAAAACGGTTTTATCAAGCTGTATCAGCTTTTCCTCTCTTTTGTCTTCCGGAAACAGACTCAGCTGAAATGGTTCGTCTGTTCCTTTTAGTTTGAATACTCCGATCGATATCGAACGTATGCCGGAAGTAAACCTGTATTTTTCCATGAACAGGTCTAAGCAAGCATTGCTTATATGAAGGTAACTCTGGGTATAAAAGCTCAGACTTGTCTGGAAACTGCACCAGTTAAGGTCTTTGTCCCGAATGTCTATCTTCACTGAAGATGCTCCCAGTCCCAGCTGATGCAGGTGGCGTCCGATAGTCTGGGATAAAAACAGTATTATTCTTCTTATGTCCTCTATATCGGTAATATCTGATGTCATAGTCGTTCCATGGCTGATCGATTTGGCGGGATATACATATTCACATGAATTAACGGGTGAAGTATCAAGACCGTTGGCGTATTTCCACAATACAAGACCATTCTTTCCCAGGATTTTTTTCAGAAAAAGGGGAGATGCTTTGGCAAGATTGCCGACTGTTCTGATGCCGTACCCATTAAGTTTTTTTGTGGTGGCTCTTCCGACAAAGATCAGATCACTGACGGGATTGTTCCATATTTCTTCCCTGAAATTATCACGTCCGATTATTCTGATATTGTCCGGGGTATTCACATCCGATCCGAATTTCGCAAATATCTTGTTGAACGAAACTCCCATGCTGACGGTCAGATCAAGTTCTTTTTTTATCGATTCCTTGATCTTTGTTGCGATCTCTAAGCCGGAGCCGAACAGATACCGGCTTCCTGTGACATCGAGCCAGCATTCATCTATGCCGTAAGGTTCGACCTGATCGGTATAGCGGTCATAGATTGACCTCACAAGTTTTGAGTATTTGATGTATTCGTTGTACCGGGGAGGAACAAGAATAATACCAGGACAGAGACGTTCAGCCTGCCATCTGGCCATCCCTGTTTTGACACCCATCTGTTTTGCTTCCCATGATTTGGCAAGAATAATCCCGTGCCTTTCCTCAGTCGAGCCGCAGACAGCCATTGGTTTTCCGCGCAAAGAATGATCAAGCATCATCTCGACAGATGCAAAGAAACAGTTCAGATCACTATGTATAATCGTCCGGTCCATCTTTTTAGAACATTTGTTCTAAGTATAAAGAACATTTGTTCTGAAAACAATGCGGGATTTTCATATTCTGAAGCAATAAAAAAAAGAGAGCCACAGCGTGGCTCTCTTGATGTATATTTCAGTTGCTGAAGGGAAGATTAATCTTCGTCTTCTTCGGCCTGTTTCTTAATGGCAGCCTTGGCATCAGATATCTTTTTCTTTAAGGCTTCCATTTCTTTTTCAAGGTCTTCGATCTTCTCGATATCCTTATTCTTCTTTGTTGCAACTTTCTGTTTAACTGAATCACGGTTCTTCTTTACAGTTGAAGAAAGATCTTCACCGAATTTTTCAGCGGCTTTTCCGACATCCTTGAATTTGGCTTTGACTTCCTCATCCTTGAATCGTCCCACCAGCTGGTTGGCGGATGCAGCTGCGGCGTTGCCAAGTTCCTTTGCTTTCTTTTTGAGTTCAGGATCATCAAAGATCTTGCCGAGAGCCTGACCGAAAGATTCAAAGATAGCACTGAATGAAGTTCCGATGGTTTCGGTTTTCTTTGCGGTTGCAGCTTTGGATGCTGCTTTAGGTGCAGCCTTTGCAGTTGTTTTCTTGGCTGTAGTCTTTTTTGCTGCCGGCTTCTTTGCAGCGGGCTTCTTTACTTCGGCTGTTTTTTCAGCTGCGGCTTTTGCTGCCGGTTTCTTAGCTGTTGTGGTTTTCTTTGCAGCGGTCTTTTTGGCTGCGGGTTTCTTTGCTTTGACTTCTTCGGTCTTTTCTTTATCTTCTGCCATAATGAAATACCTCCAAATACGGTATATTTGTTACTACTATATTATTGTAGTTACAGTTCATATTCAGTTACAAGTATCACAGGCAAGTCTCTTTCGTTATTTGAAATAAAGGGTCATATGCCGTTATACTGAATTCTGTTAACTAGAATTAATCCTTGAGTAAAGGTATACATATATTATGAAGATAGCTCTCGTATCTCCCTATGACTACGTGCATCCGGGCGGTGTCATCAACCATGTTCTGGCACTGTCTCATGAATTCACCAGGATGGGACATGAAGTCAAGGTCCTTGCTCCGACTTCAGATGAAGTAAGTGATCCGAATTTTATAAAAATGGGAAGAGTCTTTCCCATCAGTGTCCCTGGTACAGTCCTGAGGATAAGCCCTTCTTTAAGACTTGCGTCACGTATCAACAGAGTGCTTGAGGAAGAAAAATTCGATATCATCCATTTACATGAACCTTTTATGCCAATGCTCTGCAGTGCGATCCTCAAATACGCCGATGATTTCGTCAATGTCGGAACATTTCATGCCTGCAATGGAAGACCTGGCTATCATTTCGGAAGACCGATAAGCTCCTGGATGCTGAATAACCGCAATAAGAAACTTTACGGCAGGATAGCCGTTTCTCCGGCTGCATACCGTTATGCATCCAGATTTGTTCCCGGCGAGTTTACCCAGATACCAAACGGAGTGTCACTCGAACGCTTCAATCCGAGTGTTCGACCCGTGGAAGAATATATGGATGGAAAGATCAACATCGTTTTCGTCGGACGTTTCGAAAAACGAAAAGGAGTGAAATATCTTCTTCATGCATACAAACATCTGAAGGAAGAATATGACAACATCCGTCTTATCCTTGTCGGACCCGGCGATTTCGAATGGCCGAAATATAAACAGTATGTCCTTCTTAACAGGATACATGATGTCGTTTTCACCGGAGAAGTCGATAATGCGGAGCTGCCGAGATGGTATCAGACTGCCGATATTTTCTGTTCACCTGCTACAGGGCAGGAGAGTTTCGGAATGGTTCTTATAGAGGCGATGGCACTTGGTAAACCTATTGTTGCAACCAATAATGAAGGATATGCTTCTGTCGTGACTGATGGAAAAGAAGGTCTGCTTGTTAAGCCAAGGGATACCAGAATGCTTACTGAAGCACTTCGCAGACTGATACTCGATAAGTCTCTGAGAGAAGAAATGGGAAAACACGGGATTGAAACAGTTCCGCAGTATGACTGGACAAGTGTTGCCAACAGGATTCTGAGTTTTTATGATACTGCAATTGAAAAGAAAAAGAACAATCAGTGGAGCTGATGTTTCTTTATCGGACCGATGAAATGAGCAAAACAGATAATAATAAAAAAGAAAATGGCGAGGAAAAAGTAAAAAGGACTGATGACTGGAGACATTCTCTTGGTAATCATGTCACAATGCCGATTGCATCTTTCCTGGCGAAGCTTCACCTGACACCTGATGCCTTAACATGGATGGGGTTGTTATTCAGTTTCGGAGCTCTGGTACTTTTATTTACTGATCATTTGATATGGTGCGGTGTTGTTACGCTTGCCGGGGCATTGTTTGATTCGCTTGACGGTGCACTTGCAAGATACACCAACAAAATTACTATTTTCGGCGGTATCCTTGATTCAACTCTTGACCGTCTCAGTGAAGGTCTGATGTTCGGCGGTATCTCAGTATGGTTCGCAATGCAGGGCAATTGGATCGCATGCGCGGTCACAGTTGCTGCCGTTGTAATGAGCTACATGGTCAGTTACATCAGGGCAAGGGCAGAAGCCGCCTCAATTGAATGTTCCTGTGGTATATTCACCAGGGCAGAACGCATCGCTGTCATGGTGCTTGGCCTGTTGACCGGATTTGTTTTTTATGCGATGATAATAATCGCTTTTTTAAGTATGGTGACAGCAGGGCAGAGACTTGCCCGGGTCTACCGCAATACAAAGAAATAACTGATTAACATATTTAATATATAAGACCATATTTCTGGAAAGTCACGCAGGCTGTCCTATGCTTTGTTGACTTTTATTTTCCGTTCTAATACAATAATTTAGTATTTTTGCCCACGTAGCTCAGTTGGTAGAGCGCGTTCTTGGTAAGAATGAGGTCAACAGTTCGACTCTGTTCGTGGGCTTTCTAAGAAAAAGGAGAAATATGGCCAAGCAAAAATTTGAGAGAACCAAGCCCCATTGCAACGTGGGTACCATTGGTCACATCGATCATGGTAAGACCACCCTTACTGCTGCTATCACTTGTGTATTAGCCAAGAACGGCGGCGGTGAATTCAGAGCATTCGATACAATCGATAACGCTCCTGAAGAAAAAGCACGAGGTATGACAATTGCTATCTCACACGTTGAGTATCAGACAGCAACTCGTCACTATGCCCACATCGACTGCCCGGGACATGCCGACTTCGTTAAGAACATGATCACCGGTGCTGCTCAGATGGATGGTGCCATCCTCGTAGTAAGCGCCTATGATGGCGTTATGCCTCAGACAGTAGAACATGTACTGTTAGCCCGACAGGTGCAGGTTCCTGCTATCGTAGTTGCCCTGAACAAAGTTGACCTGATGGAAGATCCTGAACTTCTTGAACTTGTTGAAATGGAAGTCCGAGACCTTCTTTCAAAGTACAACTTCCCCGGCGACGAAGTTCCTATCTGCCGAGTCTCAGCCCTCAAGGCTCTTGAATGCGGCTGCGGCAAGAGAGAATGCGAATGGTGTGGCAAGATCCTCAACCTGATGGATACTGTCGATTCATACATTCCTATTCCTGAACGACCTACCGACAAACCGTTCCTTATGCCTGTTGAAGATGTCTTCAGCATCAAAGGCCGAGGTACTTGTCCTACTGGTCGAGTCGAACGAGGCAATGTCAAGATCGGTGATGAAGTTGAAATCGTCGGTCTCCGCCACGAAACCAAGAAAGTTGTTGTTACCGGTATCGAAATGTTCCACAAGACTCTGGATGTTGCAGAACCCGGTGATGCAATCGGTATGCTCCTCCGAGGTGTAGAACGAGCTGATATTGAACGAGGTCAGGTACTTGCTGCTCCCGGTTCAATCAAGCCTCACACTTACTTTGACGCTGAAGTTTACGTACTTACCAAAGAAGAAGGCGGCCGACATACTCCTTTCTTCCCTGGTTACAAACCTCAGTTCTACATTCGAACAACTGATGTTACTGGTTCAATCGAACTTGAACCCGGTGTTGAAATGGTTATGCCTGGCGACAACACTCGAATGAAGATCAAACTCATCTATCCTGTAGCTCTTGAAAAAGGTCTTCGATTCGCTATCCGAGAAGGAGGCAGAACTGTTGGTGCCGGAGCTATCACTAACATTCTCGAATAGTCATGTCAAA
>JAEESL010000024.1 GCA_016286345.1 Dehalococcoidales bacterium
AGAGTATCAAGACAAATGTGAGTATGCCTGAATTCAAATTCGATTGCTGCACACAGATGAAAGATGTTTTGGAACCGATGGGTATATCTGATGTGTTTCAGTACGGAACAGCTGATTTAGGCAACATGATCGATAACCCAAACGTCTTCGTTGATAAGATCATTCACAAGACTCATATTGAAAATGATAGAGAGGGAACTAAGGCTGCAGCCGCATCTGCCGCATGTATGGAAGTAGGATGTGCAATTGATGTTGAAGAAACCAAATATGTTAGACTGGACAGACCGTTTGTCTTTACCATTATGAATTCTGCAACTGCTAAACCTATCTTTGTCGGTGTCTTAAACAGTATGAAACAGTAATAAAAGTTGAAGGCCTTCTCACCGAGAAGGCCTTCAGGTTATTGTGTCCTGGAAATAATTATTGTTCGGATTTCTTGGTCTTATTTTTCTTAATCTTTCTGACGATGAATCTGACCAGGAAGAATCCGCCGAGCCAGATGGGGCTGAAGATGATAAGTGCGATGATTGCAACTACCAGCCACTTGGCAAATGATATGAATGCAGACCAGATATCTTTGATCTGACGGCCTAAATTCCATCCGGTGTCAGAAACAGTAATGTAGTCTTCTCTTGTTTCTGTATATGAGTTTCCATGATCATCGGTAACTGTCAGTTTGACTGTATAAGTTCCGTCATCCTTGTATTCGTGTGATGGTCTTGCCAGTGTTGAGGTTTCTCCGTCACCGAAATCCCATGAATAGGTGTAAGGGTCAAATCCGCCGTAGATAGTAGGGGTGAAGTAAATAACAGCTTTGCCTTCGACATATGACTGGTTTGCAGTGAATTTGACCGACAGTTTGGACTGTTCAAGCTGAACGGTGATAAGTGAGGTGGAAGAGGTCTGTTCAAGATATTTCATCTGACCGGTTATTACTTCGATCTGTTTCTGAACTTCAGTAAGCTCTTCCTGTACTGCAAGTACATCCTTGACTGTTTCGGCTTTTTCCATGATCGAGAGCAGCTGTTGTTCAGTTGCTTTGAGTGAGCGCAGCTGGGATGAAAGATCTGTGTATTCGGATGTGACATCTTTGGTGCTTGTTTTCTGGCTGGTCACATCAACAGCAATTGCAGACAGTCTGGCTATGGCTTCATCAAATTTCTCGGAAGGAACTCTGATTGAGATCGCACCATATATCCTGTCATTGTTTCGCCAGTTGTTTGTACTGACGACATAACCACCCATGTTGTTTGCGATATCGGTTATATCCTTGATTGAATTGCTGATATCTTCAACAAGCAGAGATATATCACCATTTCTGACGATCATACGGGTAACTTCAGCATCTGTTGATAATTGCGTGGCTTCGGATTCTCTTGGAGGATTACTCATGTTGGGAGAATAAGTGTAATTCTTGCCTTCCGCAGAACTGTCGACTGGTGTATTGATGTATTCATAGTTAATTCCTGATTTATCATTAAAGGATACATCTGCTTTTGCCATGTTACCTGATGAGCAGGCAGTTGCTGCCAAAATGAGCATTACTGATACGACTGAGATAATACTTAACCATTTTTTCATTTCATGCCTCCTGTACTATCTGTTGTATTCAACTATTGTTTTTATCAATCCGAACAAAGTCTCATAAATTGACTCTGTGTTGTTCTTATCATCTGTCATTGCAGCATAGACCATGACCTCTATATTGCTGCTTTGGTATGTGGAATAGGCAATGACTCTGATTTTTCCGTCGTTGACAGAGGTTAATTTGTATCTTATCACCGGGAACAGGTTGTTATCTGACTCATCAACAACGACATCCTTATGAATATCCGGCATTAGAGAAACCGGTGCAATGCAAACCTCGATATCATCGAGAGTTCCGTCTATTCCTATTAATTTTTTTCCGTCATCTGAATATAATTCTCTGACATGCGGTGTGTAGTTTGTTTCAGGAAGAAATGCTGAATAGCTGCTTTCTCCGGCTGTATTGGGTGCATTTGCCTCTATATCCGGTGATTTGACTTCATGCGATATATCCTTAGCCGAATACAATGTATACAAATATCCTGAAGTAACGGTGTTCATTTCAGATCCCTTATTACTTTGATTCATATTGATCAGGATTCCTGCAACCAGGAACAAACATGCGAGGGAAGCCGCAAACGGGGCAAGTCTGGGGAACAAAGTGTTCCATGACCACTTATGTTCGTTTTTCTTTTCTTCCTGTTTGTTGCTCTCAAGAATACTGGCAAGCATACGCTGTTTGGCTTCGTCAGACGGCTTAACGGTTTCATATGATTCAGCAATGATATTGTTATTCTTCTTCATTGAAATCCTCTCCCAGCATTTCCTTCAGCAGTGTTCTTGCCTCATGCAGATAATTTCTGATCGTTGAATTCGGTTTCTTCAGCATATCTGCAATCTCAACGCTTGTATAACCCTCGTAGTAGTAAAGATATATGACTGTTTTATACTTATCAGGCAGCTTTTTTATACAATCCATAACATAAGTCTGCTTGTTATCTGCCTTGGCAACCACATTGCAGTCAGCTATATCCGTTTCGTTCTTTCTCCACTTTTTTAAATTGTTCTTGCATACATTCGATGCAACCCTGATCAGCCAGGCTTTCTCATGTTCCAGACTATCAAATTTCGGATCTGCTTTTATCAGGTTTACAAATGTATCCTGAACCGCATTCTCGGTGTCAGGGATATTCTGCATATATCCGTAACAGACCCGGTAAACAGTATCTACATTGCGTTCGTAGATCACTGTGATCTCGTTGTTGGATCTTGTCATGACTCAATTTCTTTCAACTGTCTCATTATTAATACAATCTTAACAACAAATGTGTCGGAAAAAAATAAAAAAAATCTGATTTTACTTGTCAGTTTTCTGAGTCTGAACCGTTGATATCCGAAATATCGTTAATTCTGATATTCCGGTTTTTGCGATTCTGGTCGATGATGGTTATATAACCTTCGGTAAGATTGGTATATTTGATTCTTCCGGTCATTTTTTTGTAGGAACCGGTATCATGTCCGCTTTTGTCAGTAACAAAGAATGTCACTGTGGCGGAAGGGTAGTCAGCTTCATTTCCATTGTATCTTTCATGGTTTATCTGAAGGCAGATACTGTTAAGCCTCAGAAGCTCATTGCTGATCTTTTCCTTCTGGGTTTCAGACAGAACGATCCGTTCTTCCTTTATACGGCCTGTTTCTGCTATTTCTTCACTGTATCCGTTCAATGCGTCGAAAGGACTGAACTGAGCTGCACGGTCGGACATGCTCATATGAGGATGTTTATTTGATTCGAAATGAGGCAGATCAATGATGTCATCATATTTATGGGATTCTTCGTTTGCCGTCCATTTATAAAGTCTGTTGCTCATGTCTGTTATGCCTTATGCCCGCCGACTTCCTTGTTGCGGTCTCGTCCGCGTGCACCTTCCAGATAATTTGTACCTCGCAGTACAGCATTCTTTCCGTATTTATCCTTTATATCCAGCATGGCTTCCTTAAGTCTTCGTTCCTTATCAAGCTCTGCTTTTTGTACTCTTTCTTTCTCTTCCTTTGACAGGTCTTTAAATAATTCAAGCTGGCCGAATTGCTGTTTTGTATCGGCTTTATCTTCCGGAATGACATTAAGCGCCGTTATATACAGTCTTCTTACCAGAAGCTCCGGATCTGCTTTTTCTTCAAATATCTTTATTGCGGCATCGATGATCATTTTTGTCGATGAAGTATGGAAGGGAAGTTTTTCCGCACCGTTTGTATGCTTTGGATGCGGCCTGCCGTAATAATCCATGCTGACCTGTCCGGTATATAGTTTTCCATTCTGATATGTATATCTTCCGTTCTTTTCCACAAGGCTTTCTCGGTCATAACCTATATACAGATCGATTTTGTCGCTGACTAGCCTTTTACGGAGCAGTTCAAGACTCAGTTCGTCTGCCATCTCCCTGATTATTATTTTTGTTTTTTCAAAGGAATAGGGTTCGTGAAGTACCTGACCTGAACTGATACTGCTGTTTTCGGGATGGTACTGCTTGATAGCTTCAACTGTGGTTGGTTCCCAGCCCCAGGCATGATCAATGAGTAGTTCGGCATTTATTCCGAACAGTTTGTATAGGAGTTCTTCACCGTTTTCCATGATCTGAAGATGCGTTTCATTTTTCTTTGGTTTGGCGATGTATATCTTCACCGGACTATTAGTTACGGACATTCTCGCGATGTCGCCCATAGTATACATTCCGTTTGCTTCAAGTCTTCGCGCGATTCCGGGGCCGACTCTCCAGAAGTCCGTGAGAGGTTTATGATCCCAAAGTATGTGCCTGTAGGACTTTTCATCAATTTCGGCTATTCTTACTCCGTTTTCGTCTGCCTCAGAGTGCTTGGCAACTATATCCATGGCGACTTTGGCAAGATACAGATTGCTTCCTATTCCGGCGGTTGCAGTGATTCCTGTTTCTTCAAGAACATTGCGTATCATAGCCATCGTCAGTTCCCGGGCAGTCATATTGTATGTTTTGAGATACTTGGTTAAATCCATGAATACTTCATCAATGGAATAGACCACAATGTCTTCAGTGCTGATGTATTTCATGTATATGCTGTATATGTGTGAGGATACTTCCATATACCGAGACATACGGGGCGGGGCGACTATATACGTAAGCTCCAGCGACGGATCATTTTCAAGCTCTTTTGCATTACTCGATGATCCTTTGAACTGTGCTCTGTAGTTTCCTGTTTTTCTGCGGTATTCCTGCAGTCTTTTTGAATTTATCTCCTTGACCTTCTGAATTACTTCAAAAAGACGTGGTCTTCCGGGTACTCCCAGCGCTTTGAGTGAAGGGGATACTGCCAGACAAATCGTTTTTTCTGTACGTGAAATATCTGCAACGACAAGATTTGTCGTAAGTGCATCAAGCTTTCTGTCTGCGCATTCACAGGAAGCATAATAGGATTTGAGATCTATCGCTGCATAAGTATCCATATCTTTAATTATTGCACATGGTAATGCCGTTAAATGCTTCAGACTTAATTGTTGTATAATGAAAAACTGCTGATGAACAAGTCATTGTTCGAAAGAATAGGAAATATTCATGGCGTTTCAGACCTGAAATGTCAGGGTCATTCACGTAGTTACGTTATAAGTGAAGCTCTTCCTTTCGTTCTTTCATATCTGTACAAATTCTCTGATTCACCGATGGTGTATGTGTCCTCGTCATCTGATCAGGCCAGATTATTGAAGCATCAGCTTGATACATTCATCGGACCGGAAAATGGGATCATAATTCCTGAACCGGATCAGCCATATCAGCATATAGTTCCTGATCCCCAGGCACTGGGACAGCATATTGCTGCTCTTACAGCCGTGATCACACATAAAAGACCGTTCGTAATAATGTCTTATGAAACTCTTGTGACTAAGCTTCCTGAATATGACATTGTAAAAAAACACATATTCCAGCTTGCCCGGGGTTCAGTTATTAAACAGCTCGACCTGTCCAGAAAACTTGAAAGGATGGGGTATATACCATGCTATCAGGTGGAAATGCCTGGTCAGTTTGCAAAAAGAGGAGAGATTTACGATATCTATCCTGTAACTTACGATAAACCAGTCCGACTGGATTTCTTTGATACGGAGATCGAAAGCATCAGATATTTCGATCCTTCAACACAGAGATCAGATGATAATGCCGATACCATTACGATAGGTCCCGCATCATCGATTGCCTCAATATTCTATGAGGATAAATCTCTTCCCGTAGAGATCGGCGACGATATGTCCAATATGAATAAACGTCTCTATGCTCCTTATTTCAATAACGGTACAGTATTTGATTACTTCCCGAAGGATTCAATGCTGATAACCGAGGATTTGAAGGATATGGAGACTCTTTGCAACATATACTTCGAACAAATGAAAGAGTTCAAAAAAATATCGATTAACGAATACGAAACAGATTATCCTGAACCTGTTTTAGGCTTTGAGACCATTAAGGAAAAACTGCTGGAAAAAGATAAGATAGAATTTGTTAACTGGAAGCATTCCAACGATGAAGACATCACAAAACTTGGATTTGACCATGTTGACAATTCTTATTTCGGAGTGGCCAACTGGGCAGAAAATGCCAGGAGTATTGTGAGACAAAACAAGACTTTATGCGTCATATCACATCAGGCAATAAGACTTAATGAACTTCTTTCAGAAAATGCAGTGACAGGTACTGTAGCTGATGAATCTGATCCTGAGATTCAGGATGGTTCGATCACTCTGATAAACGATGGTATTGACGGAGGATTCCAGACGGAAGATCTCTGCATCCTTTCTGATAAGGAACTGTTCGGTGTTGCAAAGATGTACAGTTCATCACGCAGGAAATTCTCGGTAAAGCATGAAAAGCCTTTCGACGCTGAAGAAGGTGATTATGTTGTACATATCGAGCATGGTATAGCCAGGTTTGCGGGTACTGTCATGAAACCCTTCAATGGTGCTCCCAAGGAATACCTTAAGCTTCAATATGCCGGAGGAGATTACCTCTATGTTCCTATGGATCAGATGAACCGTGTTTCAAAATATATCGGTTCTTCAGGCAATGAGCCGACGCTGCACAGACTGGGCGGCCATGACTGGGCGAAAACACAGAAAAAGGCAAAGGAAGCTGCTGAGGAAGTTGCCGAGGAACTGCTTAACCTTTATGCAGAAAGGGAGATCCAGACAGGATATCAGTTCTCTAAGGATACTATCTGGCAGATGGAAATGGAGAATTCTTTCCCTTATACGGAAACGCCGGATCAGCTCCAGGCAATTGAAGATGTAAAAAGGGATATGGCAAGTTCCAGACCGATGGATCGTCTCATCTGCGGAGATGTGGGTTATGGTAAGACTGAAGTCGCATTGCGTGCAGCATTTAAAGCTGTCATGGACAGTAAACAGGTTGCTATCCTTGTTCCGACCACTGTATTGGCTCAGCAGCACTTCAATACATTTACACAAAGACTTGCTGCTTTCCCGGTCAAAATCAGGATGCTTTCGCGTTTTGTTGCGCCTGGTGAGATAAAAAAGACTGTATCTGATATCAAAAACGGCAATGTGGATATTGTTATCGGTACACACAGACTGCTGCAGGATGATATTGAGTTTAAAAACCTCGGATTGTTGATAATTGATGAAGAACAGCGTTTCGGTGTTGAACACAAAGAACATATAAAGAAGCTTAAAACCAATATCGATGTCCTTACATTGTCAGCTACTCCTATACCCAGAACTCTTCAGCTTTCGTTAACCGGTGTCCGTAATATGAGCCTTATTGAAACACCGCCTGAAGAGCGTATTCCGATCAATACTGTGGTCAGTGAATTTGATGAGGTTCTGATCAGGGATGCCATCATGAGAGAGATAAACCGCGGCGGTCAGGTCTACTTTGTATATAACCGCGTCAGGTCCATAAAGAATTTTGAAGCAAAACTTCAGAAGCTGGTTCCGGATGCCAGAATCAGGATCGGACATGGTCAGATGGGGGAGGATGAATTGGAAAAGGTCATGATGGACTTTGTACATCATGAATTCGATGTTCTTCTTTGTACAACGATTATTGAAAGCGGTGTCGATGTGCCAAATGCCAATACTCTGATAGTTAATGATGCGGATAAATTCGGGCTTACCCAGCTTTATCAGATTAGAGGCAGAGTCGGAAGATCATCGAGACTTGCTTATGCATATTTCCTTTATGAAAAGAATAAGATGCTGACTGGTGATGCGGACAAACGGTTGCAGACTCTGTTTGAAGCATCGGATATGGGCTCCGGTATGACTCTTGCCATGAAAGATCTTGAGATCAGAGGTGCCGGCAACATGCTTGGAACCAGTCAGAGCGGACATATTGATTCCGTCGGTTTCAACTATTATACCCAGCTTCTCAGTGAGGCTGTGGAAAATCTGCGTCATAAGAGGGAAGCTGATCCTGAAACAAGATATACTCCAGCAATAAAGCTTCCTCCTCCCAGTATTGATCTTCCGCTTACTGCATATATTCCCACTGATTACATAGAGGATGCAGAACAGAGAGTAGGTATGTATAAGTCGATGGCTGAGTGCAACAGTCTTGATGAATATTTCACATTGGAAAAAGACTTGTCTGACCGGTTCGGAAAGCCGCCGGTTGAAGTTACGAATTTGCTCTATGTTATTGAAATGAGAGTCAGGGCCATGCTTGCTATGATCGGATCTGTTACCAAGGAAGGCAACAAGATTGTACTGAGACGAATGGCCGGACTGACATTTGATGTTGATTCAGATCTCAATAAACGAAGAGGCGTTAGAGTCGCACTCAATCAGATACAGATACACTACACAGATGATCCTGCTGTGTGGCAGGAGAATATCAGATATACGCTGATGGAACTGGGCCCCGAAAACTAGACATCGCCGTTATAGGGATTGTTGTTATTGTATTTCTTTGAGTTCTTATTGTTGTATCTTCTGTAATAACGTCCGCGGCTTCTTCCGTGTGGTTTGTCCTGCGGGATCAGTTCAGATGTATCCAGTTCGTCACCAGAGGCAATCGAATCTACGGCATTTGTGGCAGGAGTGGCAGGTCGTACTGTTGCCTGAGTATTGCTTTCATCAGGATTTTTTTCTGGCTTTATTCTGTTGTAAAAACGGGTGGTTCTTGACGGACGGGCCGGTTTAGGCTGTTCGTAATCTGAAAAACCCTGTTTTTTTACATATTCCACGATATCCTGGACCGTTGCCATTTTTTTCATTTCTTCATCAGGGATGGAAAGCCTTTTTTCAGGAGTTGAAAACTCTGTTTCAACTGCCATTATAAGTTCAACGACATCCAGTGAGTCTGCACCTAAATTCGATAAGGATGATACTGCTGTGACGCTGTCATCTTTAATGCCAAGCTGTGCCATTGTCAGCTGACGGATTCTTTCATAAACACTAGCCATTGGATGTTTCTCCTTTGCTTTCCTCAAGATCCACATTCATAGAACTCAAAACGCCATTAATGAATCTCGGAGAATTGTCTCCGCCGAAGGCTTTTGCCAGTTCAACAGCTTCATTAATGATAACACCGGAGGGAAGTTCACGCTGAAACAGCATTTCAAATGCAGCTATTCTGAGAATATTTCTGTCAACTATTGCAATCTGATCAATCGGCCATGCAGGAGCATATTTGGTTATTTCAGAGTCAATATCAAAGATGTTACGTCTGACACCGCGGACAATGGTCTTGATAAATGTTTTGTTGTCTTCGGAAAAGGGCAAGGAAGTAAGAAGATGGTTTAAAACACTCTCAGTTTCGTGGTCTGCGCAGTCAATTTCATACAGGGCCTGTAAGATTACGCCCCTTGCTTTTATTCTTTCCCCAAGCGCTTTTTCGTTGCCCACTTTATTAAAGCTCCTAACTGATTGATATCAATTTTAACTTTATCATTATATTCTGTTGATGACAAAAATCATAATAGTTAATCAGCTTGAAATATAAAAAATATCCACACGCCATGCGTGTGGATATTTTTTATTGCTGATTTATATTTCTTTTATGCCCAGGGATCTTCTGATGCGGCTTTTTTGATATCTGCCAGCAGTATTTCGTCATTGAAATACCATTTGCCGTCCTTTGCTTTTCTGCATTTAAACTGTCGGACAGTGTCTGCACCGGCAGGCTGAAGCCAGACTACTGCCCAGTGATAACCGCCATCTTCCATTATTGAATCATTTCTTCTTATTATTTTCACCGTTTTATAAGGTTGGTAAGGAGTGTAATCATTGGCGGGAGTCGCTCCGACAAAGTAGGCTCTGATCTTATATGTTGCACCGGTCAGTCTTTCTTTGAAAAAGTCCTTTTTAAAATTACTGAGAGGATCAGGTCCTCTGAGTACGTCAACCATGGCATATGCTGCTTCCGGATCATTCTCCCATTCCATCATTGCTGCAAGGAACAATCCTGCAGTGTATTCAGGTTCCTCCAGGGAGAAATATTTGTTTGCTTTGATATCTTCGGGAGTCTTTGGAAGCTTTGCAAATGTTAACTGTGTCTCTTTTGTAGCAATAGCTTGCTTTATTTGTTCAGTGCCGGTCTTTATTCCTTTTTTGACACCTTTTTTTACTTCGCTTTTTACTTTTTTATTTACTTCGCTTTTTACTTCACTTTTTATTGCTGATTTAACTGATGAGAAAATATCGCCTAAAATACTCATTTGTTCGGCCTCCTTTTTAAGTGATAATTAATATTACAATAAGAATTCATCAACATTAAAGTGCGGTTATATACAGGTGAAACCGCCGTCGACAGCAATTTCCTGACCGGTGATATAAGCTGCCTCTTCAGATACAAGAAATGCAACAAGAGAAGCGATCTCTTCAGGCTGTCCGATCCTTCCCATCGGGATCGTCTTCAGTATTTCTTTTTTCTTTGTACTGTTTATGCGTTTGCTCATATCGGTTTCAGTATATCCAGGGGCAACACAATTGATGGTGATGCCTTTTTTTGCATATTCTGCAGCCAATGTTTTTGTTAATCCGGAAAGGCCCGCTTTCGCCGCTGAGTAATTTGCCTGTCCGGGATTTCCGGTCATTCCAGTTACGCTTGTTATGAATACGATTTTTCCGTAGCGTTTCTTCACCATATTCCTCAGCGCTTTTCTTGCGTAATAGAATTGTGCATTGAGATTGGTGTTGATTACATCCATCCATTCTGTGTCTGACATGGTTACCGCAAGATTATCCTTTACTATTCCTGCATTATTGATGAGGATATCAACACTTCCGAGTTCTTTCTCAACATAGGAAAAAACTTCCTCAGCACTGCTTTCCTTTGTGATGTCGGAGACTATACCGAGGACTCTGGTCTTCTTGTCAGATATTTCAACTGACGTCTTTTCAATTTCTTTTTCATCACGTCCGACGATAGCGATTCTGGCACCGTTTTCAGCAAGCTTAAGGGCAATTGCTCTTCCGATACCACGGTCTCCGCCTGTTATTAAGGCAACTTTACCTTTAAGTGTTTTCATGTTCATTCTCCGCTGACAGTAATTACATTGACGTCGGGATGGGTCATTTTTATAAGTTTTGCTAACACAGGTTTGGGACCGATCTCAATATAGTTATGGATATCTTCCTGATCATACAGAAGTTCCATTGATTCAAACCATTTGACCGGTTCGATAAGCTGATATCGGAGTTCATCGAAAATATCGTCAGCTCTCCACATTGTAGTAGCAGTGGTATTTCCGATTAATTCTATCTTTGCATCGTTTATCAATGTATTGTTGAGAGGATCCTTGAAGTTCTCAAAAGCTTCCTGCATGAGAGGGGAATGATATCCGCCGCTGACATTCAGCATAATACAGCGTTTGCTGAATTTATCTGCGACGTATTCCTTTGTTTTTTCGAGATCGGCAATCAGACCTGCAACTACAAGTTGTGTTGGGGAATTAATGATAGCAGGGAAAACTCTATTGTTATCAAAAATGCTTTTGATTTCTTCTTCCGTGCAGCCGATAACTGCCATCAGAGAAGCAGGATTCTTCTTGTTGACTTCATTACACAGTTTGGCTCTGGTATTGATAAGCTTCAAAGCATTTTCAAATGTTAATGAGTCGGCAGCGTAGAGTGCTGCGTATTCGCCGATGCTGTGACCGACCACGAACTCCACATCCTTGAGAAGACCTCTGGCTTTGATCATTTCATAAATGCCGGCTTCGTATACAAATGTTGCCAGTTGTGAGTGGAGGGTATCAGAGAGTTCCTGCTCCGAAGAATAAAAAAACAACGAGGCAAAATCTAAATCCAAGATATTAGATGCATCATCTATCATCTTCTTGAAATCGGAAGAGACATCATAGAGATTCTTTCCCATTCCAGCATGCTGGCCACCCTGACCAGTAAAGATGAGTGCTGCTGCCGCGTTGTTCATTTGTTTACCGAATTTCGGTTTATTCTTATTTTTCGACGACTGTGCGACCCTTGTATTTGCCGCAGTAAGGACATGCTGTATGAGCAGGGATCATCTGCTGGCATTCAGGGCAGGCAACGGTAGTAGGAGCATATGCCTTGATCTGATGTCGTTTCATTGCCTGTTGTGATTTAGTTCGTCTGGTCTTTGGTAGTGCAGTCATTAATTTTCTCCGTTACAATTTGTTTCTTTGTTTATTATACAGTACCTTTGCAGTTGGGGTCACATAGAGGTTTCATCGGGATATTCATCAGTACATACTGTCTGATGAGTTCATCCAGATCCACCTGCATGTGTTCATCCACGACGAGGGTATCATCTTCATCGTGATCTTCTTCCTCAACTTCATCGGTATAATATCCCATTTGTTCAAGGTTTGAATACTTAAGTGCATTTGAAATGTAGAATTCGTCTTCAACATCGAATTTCATGTCATATTCAAATCTCTTAAGACATCTGGCACATTCAAGAACAACCTTTGTTTCAATATGTCCCTTGACCAGTATGCTGCTAATTGTTTTTGTTAATTTCAGCTTACCGGTGGTCTTGGCTAATTCGAGTCCTTCACAATCAGGCTGGCCGTCAACAACGACTTCCTTGCTTGTGCCGATAACACCTTTCACTAACTGAGAAACATTATATTTTTGCATAACAATTTATTATTCTACAACATATACATTAAATATGTCACGAATAATAAACTACATGGACTCAGGAGCACTCATTCCCATGAGTCTGAGTGTCTTGTAAAGAACGGTCTTGGCAGCTTTGATAAGCTCTATTCGCGAATAGGTGGTTTCAGGATCGTCTTCACAGATAACATGGCAGTCATGATAGAAAGCATGGAATGAAGTGGCAAGATCCAGGGCATAATGTGGAAGATGATGAGGTTCCATGTTCACAGAACACAGTTCAAGGACTTCAGGTAACATAATCATTTTTCGTATCAGATCATATTCCTGTGATTCAGTGTATTTTGCTTCCGAAACTCCTGCGGGTTCCTGTGCATTTCTAAGGATTGAAGCAATTCTTGCATGTGCGTACTGGATATAGAACACAGGATTTTCTGAGGATTCCTTCTTGGCCAGATCGAGATCGAATTCCATCTGTGAGTCGGCGGAACGGGTTAGGAAGAAATAACGGCATGCATCGCTTCCGACTTCATCGATAAGATCCGATAATGTGATCATTTCACCGCTTCGCTTTGAGAATTTAACTGTTTCTCCGCCTCTCTTCAGTGAGACAAGCTGTGAGATCAGAACGGTGAGTTTATCGGGATCAAGATCGAGAGCAGCAAGAACTGCTTTCATTCTGGAAATATGACCCTGATGGTCAGCTCCCCAGATATCAACGACTTTATCCATTTTTCGTTCTGCGAACTTGTTGTAATGATATGCGATATCGGTTCCGAAATAGGTCACTGTACCATCAGATCGGACGATAACGTTATCTTTATCTTCACCCAGTGCAGTGGAATCGAACCAGACAGCACCATCATGCTTTGAAACAAAACCCTTGTCGGTCAGTTTGGCCATGATCGTGTCGTATTCGCCATTTGCAAACAGGCTTTTTTCACTGAACCAGTTATCAAATGTCACGTCGAGTCTTTCCAGAGATGCCTTGATCGATTCGAGCATCATCTTCAGACCGATCTGAGCCATTTCTTCCTCGCCGTTTTCTGTGTCGAAACGGGGACCGTATTCCCTGACCATTTCTTTGGCAAGATCGATCATGTACTTACCCTGATATCCGTCTTCGATCATCGGGATATTCTTGCCGAGCTCCTGCTGGTATCTTATCCACAATGATTTGGAGAACAGATGTATCTGGTTTCCTGCATCATTAATGTAATATTCACGGTTTACGTCGTATCCTGTTGCCTCGAAAATGTTGGCAAGTGTGCTTCCGAGCACAGCACCTCGTCCATGGCCGATATGAAGAGGGCCGGTAGGGTTGGCTGAAACAAATTCAAACTGAATCTTTGAATTCTTTCCAATATCGATATTGCCGAAGTCATTATCCTTTTCGATAATGTCAGATACCTGTTCGGTCAGCCATTTGTTGGATAATGTGAAATTGATAAAACCTGGTTTGGCAACAACTACTGATTCAAAGTCTGAAACTTTGGTCATGTTTGCCACGATTATATTTGCAATGTCCATAGGATTCTTTGAACAGAGCTTTGTTATTTTCAGAGGAAAACTTGTTGCAAAATCACCGAAACCTGCTCTCTGGGGTCGTTCAATGGTTATCTCAGGTACATCGAATTCCGGAAGATCATTGGATTCAATGGAAGCGTATACCGCATCCTTGATAAGAGAAATAATCATTCTTTTGATATTCAAAATACCGTTCATGAAAACACCGAATCCTTTTTATTTAGCAATGAATTTAAAATAAATGAACAGAACAAGTACTGCCTGGATAACAATGATCAGAGGAATTCCGATCATGAATTTCTTGTGCTGTGTTTTATGTCGGATGATCTGCATTGTTATATACATCGCAACACTTCCTCCAAGTGCTGAGAGTAACAGCAATGTGGCTTCAGGAATTCTCCTTATTCCTTTGCCTGCGATTGCTTTGTCATAGCAGGTCACAACAATTGAAATGAGTGAGATGACAATCAAATAAATAATCAATACTGTAATCATAATTGAAAATATTATCATACCTTCTGTCATTCTGTTAATTTATATGCTTTATTTACTACTCAATGGGTGGCCGTGCAGGTGCGTAAATAAGTTGGTTTACGTGATTTTTAGGTATTTCCGTCACTACAAATACAAAGTGACAGCAGAAAACAAAACGCTCAGACAGAATTTATCAAAAGATTTGCCGGAGGGTTGAGTATGCGATTTAGATGTCATAAGATTGAGTCAGTGATTTTGATCTTTATTCGATAACCCGGATTTGATGAGGTGAAGGATGTTTTTTTCTAAACACAACGAAAACATTACGTACATAAATCATTACAGCGGTCTGCTTGAAGTGGAAGGCGAGGGCGTGCTCCGCCGCGAGGATACTGAGTTATGGCATGATTCAAGCAGAAACTGGGCGAAAGAATATGACACACTCAGTGTGACAGAAGGAATAACCGGACTTGGCGATGGTTATATCGACTTCTTCTCGCATATAGACTGCCTTATCCTTAGCCGTACGGTAGAATCCGTTGCCGCATCACCTGAACTTATAAAACGTTGGCGTAAAAGTAAGGTCCTGATCTGCGGCGAATACGACACCTTTGCTGAAAGATTTGCAGATGAGAATGGACTCAGATTTCTTCACAGCGACATTCATCTGGCTGACGACGATATAGAGATTGCTCACGAACACGATATTATAACTCTGCGTTTTCATGAAAACGGCTCAAGCGATATCCACTACAACTGTTTTACCCCGGGAAGTTCAGCGGGCAGTTACGGAGGAGGCGAATACGCCAATCCTTTGCCTCGGGACTTTTATGTCGGCTGTACCATTGAGGATTTCGCAAACAATTTTAATGAGAGAGTGCGCGGGCAGATCCTGTCAAACGAAACACTGAAGCGGTTTCTTGAGATTTCGAATGAAAGGCACCACAAATCGACTATGACAAGAAAGAGAATGACAAAAGAGCAGAAAGAGGCGGCAAAGAAGGTAATAAAAACGAAAAAAAAGGGCAACAACTGGACTGCTTTTTACGACGAGGACAACGGCAGGTATTTCGCCGAGATAATATACACCAGCCGGGAAGGACGCGAACAGTATAACTACGAGATAACGCAGGATATTTACAGCCGGCTTGGCACATTTGCGGATGACGTTGAAAACGAGAGGCTGATCAAGACTGCAAAGATGACGTATTCATTTGAAAACACGATGTACGGAACGCTCGGACCCGAAAGAACAGTCTGGGATGAGGAAGCAGAAGAGGCCATGAAAGCGACTAAAGCGAAACAAAACAAGGACAGCAAGAAAAAAAATTGATTCAGACAGATCGCAGTTAGGTGAGGATAATATATGGATAAGACGGAAGAAAAAGCAATTTTCGATAAAGCGACCGAAAAGCTTGATCTTTTCGTCCCGCTGTGTCTTAAAGACAATTATGTTGACGAGGCAAGAGAGTTCCTTCAGCCTGGCGGCGAGTATGTCAGATATGCTGTGAAAGAGTTCATGAGAGAATTGCTCTCCGAGCTGATCCGGCCGGCAGATTATAAAATAGAATCGGTTTATATAGACATGGAACCGGTTTATGAGACGGTAAAAAAGGAACTGGCAGATCATTTTGAGGTCACGCATGGGCTGGAAGAGTATATTTTCTCAGAGTTTGTACACGTTAAGATAAACGATATACTCTCATTCCATCTCCTTAGAGGACATCACGCATTCTCAATCGTTGGTATACGCGTCGATGGGCTGTGGGATGACTACGAAGACTGGAAGGGATATGTTGCCGAAAAAACGGACGATGAACTGTTGGAATGTGAGGCGAACGGAGACTGTGAGCGGTGCTCAGCTTACTTCTGCCCCGATCAGGCGGCCGAGTTCTGCCGTGTCGCCGAATATGTTTATGATAACATAGACCGTTTTACACAGATGGCTGAAGAAAAGGCGCGTGAAGAAAGAAAAAAGTATAACCTTTAAGTCGAACAGAAACGGATGCTTTTATGGAAACGATAGACAAGTATACGGACTGCAGGAAAGATGATGTGATCCGCAAAGTCCCGGAAGATCTCTGGTGCGACTGGCTGGAGCAGGCGTCTAAAGAGGACAGGGCAGACGAAGCTTTTATGAAAAAGCTTGTTCTACGCCGCGGGGAATGTCTGAAGTACGCCCCGGACTCGCTGAGAACTGACCAAAGCACGGTCTTGAAGATTGTTAAGAGCTTGCCATCTGCATTTGTTTATGCGTCTGAAATACTGCAAAACGACCGTAAGTTCGTTAAACAGGCGGTAAACATTAATTCCGACGTTATAAAATACGTAACCGACAGGTTTAAAAACGATAAAGGTATTGCACTCCTCGCTGTCAGAAAGGACGGTGGAAATCTATCCATCCTTTCTGATGAGATGCAGGACGATCCCGATGTGATAGAAGCGTCGCTTGGTGGAAAGCTTTTCAATCTGAAAAAAGCACCTGAAAAAGTAAAAGACAATAAAGCGTTCGCAATTAAAATACTCTCCATGGGCGGAGGATTGCTTGAGGACTTTTCGGAACGTCTTCGTGCCGACAAGGAGGTTGTGACGGCGGCTGTCGGTTCGGCTTGGAATGCGCTGGAATTTGCGTCCGAAGAATTGCGCAGCGACCGCGACGTAGTTCTTGCAGCCGTCAGGCACGACGGATACGCGCTTCAGTTTGCCTCAGACGAATTGAAGGATGACAAGGAGATCGTCCTCACGGCGATAGAAACCTACGAAGGTAATGTGATTGAAGAAGCATCTGAGAGACTGAAGGACGACAAGGAGATTGTCCTTTCCTCAGTAAAAAGATGTGAATACTCTGTAGGCAGTGCATCGGATCGGCTCAGACATGACGATGATGTTATCCGCGCAGTTCTTGAGGCACATCCGGGTCAGTTTGAAAATCTGCCGGAGGACGTGCAGGAAAACCTCGATTACATCCTTTTCGGACTTGAAAGCGTCGTCAGACATCTTCCAAACCCGGACAACTACAGCTTTTTTGACGACTCGACAAGCGAATACTACTTCGATTTCGCACAGGCGGAGGAGAATTTTCTCGACATATTCGAATCGATACCGCCCGA
>JAEESL010000003.1 GCA_016286345.1 Dehalococcoidales bacterium
CTGAGGTGAGTCTTTACCATACAGGTGCACATGCTCTTGGTGTCAGGATCTTCCTCAAGCTTCTTGATCTTGTCATTGGCCAGAGGTGCATATTCAACACCATCAGCTCCGTAAACTTCCCTGGCGATCTTTTCGATTCTTTCCTTGATAGGCATATCAAGATCATACAGGTGGTGGAAATCATTCTTTTCTTTACAGGCATCCATTACTGCATCAGCAAGTTCAAGTGCACCTTCGCCGCCTTTTGCCCAGTGATTGGACAGGGCGACTTTTGCACCTGCTTTTTCTGCAATGTCACGGATGATCTTTATTTCCTCTGGAGTATCAAATTTGAACTGGTTGATACATACGACAGGGGTGATTCCAGATTTTTTAACTGTTTCAATGTGAGCGATAAGGTTTTCACAGCCTTTTTCAACCAGAGCGGGATTTGATTTTGTGTAAGCTTCATCAAGAGGCTTGCCGGGTACAACCTTGGGACCGCCGCCATGCATCTTAAGAGCACGGATCGTGGCAACGATAACAGCACAGTCCGGAGTGAGTCCGCTGAGTCTGGTCTTGATATTCCAGAATTTCTCAAATCCGATATCAGCACCGAATCCGCTCTCTGTAACATGATAATCGGAAAGTTTGAGACCAAGTCTGTCAGCTACGATTGATGACTGACCGACTGCGATATTGGCAAAAGGTCCGGCATGTACAAGCACGGGCTGTCCTTCGATCGTCTGAAGCAGGTTGGGGTTGGTTGCTTTGACCATCCATGCAGTCATAGCTCCGTCGACTTCAAGATCGTGAGTTGTTACCGGATTACCCTGTTTGTCGTATGCAACAACGATCTTTCCCATTCGTTCTCTGAGATCTTTGAGATCTTTGAACACGGCAAGTATTGCCATGATCTCGGATGAAACTGAGATGGCAAAACCTGATTCCATCATGAAACCGTCCATCTTTCCGCCGATACCGATGATGATATCCCGGAGGGACTGGGCACAATAGTCGATTATCCATTTCATCTGGACGTTTCGTGGATCGATATTCAGTCTTCTCAGATTTCGTTTGGCTAAAAACTCATCTGTATTGATTGCTTCATGCTGCATTCTGCTGGTAAGAGCTACCATGGCAAGGTTGTGTGCATTGTTGATATTATCGATATCACCGGTAAGACCGAGTGAGAATGGAGTTAAAGGAATACACTGGGATAAACCACCGCCGGCAGCACTGCCTTTGATATTGAATGTAGGACCGCCTGAAGGCTGTCGGATGGCACCTGAGACGTTCTGGCCTCGTTTGCCCAAACCTTCGACAAGACCCATTGTGGTAGTACTTTTACCTTCTCCGAGGGGAGTAGGGGTGATTGCGGTTACGTCGATGAATTTTCCGTTGGGTTTATCCTTCAGTCTGTTGAGAACGGCCTGATAATCGACTTTTCCGATATCATGACCGTAGGGAAGGAGTTCTTTCTTTTCGATACCCCATGAAGAGGCAAGTTCCTCGACGGATTTCATGTTTTCTTCTGCAGCTGCTGCTATCTGCCAGTCAGCCATTGTTGTGGGATCTAAAACAGTCATAGTGACCTCCCAAGTGTGAATAAAGTAACAAATAGTATATCAATAACATACGGTTTATTTCCAATATAAAAATAAGTGTCTTTACAAATCTAATTAATTGAGTTAAATTAAATTTATAACAATCAAATAGGAGTAAAAATTTATGAATATATATGATTTTGAAGTAGAGACCATCAAAGGTGAAAAGAAATCCATTGCCGATTACAAAGGCAAGGTTTTGCTTATCGTTAATTCTGCAACCAAATGCGGATTTACCAAGCAGTATGACGAATTAAGAGACATGTATAACGACTATGTAGACAAGGGTTTTGAGATACTTGATTTTCCATGCAATCAGTTTATGAATCAGGCACCCGAAAACAGTGAAGAAATTCATTCTTTCTGCACTATGCGATATGACATCAAATTCCCGCAGTTCGCCAAACTGGATGTTATAGGGGACAATATTCATCCTTTGTTTAAATATCTCTCAGAAAACACTACATTCAAGGGATTTGGAAACGGTCTGAAGATGGCCGCCCTCAAAATGGCAGTTAAGAAGGTCGACAATGATTACGAAAATAACAGTAATATCAAATGGAATTTCACCAAATTCCTTATCGATCGTGAAGGCAAGATCGTCGAACGTTATGAACCTACTGAAGGTGTTGATGTAATAAGAACAAAGATTGAGGAATTATTATAATGTTCGATCTCGAGGAATATCTTTCCACGTCAGTAGGCCATATCGTTCGTGATATGGTTAAGACATCAAAATTCAATATAAACCAGAATCTATTCATTACTAAATTTGCTGTTTCAAGCCGTAATGCTACAAATATCCGTTTGGCCCATGCCAAGGAAGGTAATCATATTCCTGCTTTTTTGATTTCCAGCATTACTTCAACCTGCAATCTCCATTGTGCAGGATGTTACTCAAGATCTAACGGGGCATGCCACGATGGTGCAGCTCACGATCAGTTGTCTGATCTTGAATGGCATAGGATATTTAAAGAAGCCAGGTCTCTGGGAATCAATTTTATCTTTTTGGCTGGCGGAGAACCGCTTATTCGCAGAGATGTAATCAATAAGGCCGCTAAATCAAAAGATATCATTTTTCCGATCTTCACCAATGGAACAATGATAGATGATGAATATATTCAGTTATTCGATAAAAATCGAAATCTGATTCCTGTGTTAAGCATCGAGGGTGAACAGGAAACAACTGATAATAGACGCGGTGCAGGTGTTTATTCCAAGCTGATCAATGTAATGGATAGGATGAAAGAAAATCAGATCATGTATGGCGCTTCCATCACATTGAATCATGAAAATATTGATGAAGTGACATCCGATTCTTTCGTTAAAAAACTGAACGAACGCGGTTGCAAAGCAGTATTTTATGTGGAGTATGTCAATGCTGATAATGCTGAAGAAGATATTGCTCCCAACGATGATGACAGAGAATACCTTAATGACAGGCTGACTGCTCTTCGTCAGGAATATGACAATATGATGTTCATTACATTCCCCGGAGACGAAATCAAATCCGGTGGCTGTCTGGCTGCAGGCCGTGGATTCTTCCACATCAATTCAACCGGCGGTGCCGAGCCGTGTCCGTTTTCCCCGTATTCAGATATGAATGTAAGAGATGCCTCTCTTCTTGACGTCATCAATTCCAAGCTGTTTACTGAGTTGAGATCAAGTGATATTCTGACCTCGCAGCATGATGGTGCATGCGTATTGTTTACTAATCGTAAAAAAGTTGAAGAGATTGTTAATTCAAAATGAATACCGTTGTTGATAAAAAATATGATTGTCTGAAACTGGATAACCAGTTATGCTTTCCTCTCTATGCCTGTGCCAGAGAAATAATTAAGAAATACAGACCTTTTCTTGATGAGATAGATCTGACCTATACCCAGTATGTGGCGATGATGGTTATGTGGGAGTATGGGACAGTGACCTCCAAAGAACTTGGGGAAAAACTCTATCTTGATTCAGGAACTTTGACTCCGCTCCTGAAAAAGATGGAAGAGAAAAACCTCATCAAAAGACAGAGACTGAAGTCGGATGAGAGAAATCTCAAGGTTACAATTACCAAAAAAGGGGAAGCACTTAAGGAGAAAGCAGTCCGGATACCATATAAACTTAGTGACTGCATTGATTTGGATCAAGAGGATGCCAAAACTCTTTTTACTCTACTTCGAAAGTTTCTGTCCACCATTTAATATCATTGTTCCATATCTATACATTCAGTATGTCTCGTCGTGTTGATTGAAAAGACATACTGAATGTATAATTTATGCTTAATGCATATTAAAGAGGTGTTAAATGCTGAGAACTCATAATGCCCAATCTCTCAATTTGAATAATAAAGGGCAGAAGGTTACAGTTGCCGGATGGGTAGACCGACGACGTGATCATGGCGGATTGATTTTTATTGATCTTCGTGATCGTTCGGGACTTCTGCAGATTGTGTTTAATCCTGAAACTAATAAGGAAGCACATGAACTGGCCGGAACGCTGAGAAGCGAATTCTGTATTCAGGTGACAGGTGTTATTTCTCCAAGACCTGAAGGCACAATCAATGAGAAACTTCCAACCGGAGAGATTGAACTGCTTGCTGAATCACTCAAGATACTGAATACGTCTGAAACACCTCCGTTTTATATCAATGAAGAAGTTGATGTTGATGAGAACCTGCGTCTTAAATACCGATATCTTGATATGCGCAGACCGACATTAAAGAACAATCTTATCTTCAGACACAAGGTTGTCCATCTTATGAGAACCTTCCTTGACAGCGAAGATTTCCTTGAAGTTGAAACTCCTATTCTTACCAAAAGCACGCCTGAAGGCGCACGTGACTATCTGGTTCCCAGCCGATTGCATGAAGGTACCTTCTATGCTTTACCTCAGTCTCCGCAGCAGATGAAACAGCTGCTTATGTGCGGTGGACTTGAAAGATATTATCAGGTTGCTAAGTGTTTCAGAGATGAAGATACAAGAGCTGACAGACAGCCTGAATTCACTCAGCTCGATATTGAAATGAGTTTTGTTGAACCTGAAGATGTAATGGGCATGATCGAAAGAATGCTTCTTAAGATCATGGATACGTTGAGACCTGATGCAAAATATCCTCGTCACTTCCCTAGGATCCAGTATTCCGAGGCAATGAGCAAGTACGGAAGTGATAAACCTGATCTCAGATTCAAGATGTACATCACCGATATCTCAGATATCGTGAAGGACAGCGAATTCGGTGTCTTCAAGAATACCGTTGCAAATGGCGGAACGGTCAAGGGCGTTGTACTTCCCGGATGTGCCGGTTATTCAAGAGCAGAACAGCAGGAACTTGTTGAACTTACCAAGACATATGGCTCCAAGGGTATGGTACCTTTGGCTTACACCAGTGAAATGGCATCAATAGAAGAGCTTACTCCCGAAACTGTCAAATCAGTTGCAACCAAGTATCTTTCAGTTGATCAGTTGAAGGAAATAGCTGTCCGTATGGGTGCAAATCCCGGTGATCTGGTCTGTCTTATTGCTGACAGAGAAGATAAGGCGCTTGAATACTGCGGCAGATTCAGACAGGATATGGGTCTTAAACTCGGTCTGGCCGATCCCAACGAATTTGCATTTGCTTTTGTAGTTGATTTCCCTCTGTTCAAGTGGGATGAGGAAGGAAACCGATGGGATGCTGTTCATCACCTGTTCACAGCACCGTTTGAAGAAGATATTCCTCTTATCACTATGGAAAATGCCGGCAAGGCAAGATCTCAGACTTATGATATTGTGTTGAATGGTTTTGAAATCGGCGGCGGCGGTATCCGTATCCATAACGCAGAACTCCAGGAAAAGGTTCTTGAAGTGATGGGTTATCCCAAGGATATTGCTGAAGACCGATTCGGACATTTGATAGAAGCTTTCAAATACGGAGCACCTCCTCATGGTGGCATTGCCATGGGTATTGACCGTGTTGTAATGCTATTGTGTGGCGCTGATTCAATTCGTGAAGTCATCGCATTCCCGAAGAATCAAAGTGCACAGGACCTGCTGTTTAACGCACCTTCAACAGTGGAAAAACAGCAGATTAAAGATTTACACATCAAATTAATCGATGACTAACAAGGAGAACTAGAAAAATGAAAATTGTTGAAACAAAGACTGAAAACCGTACAACAACTATCAAAGTCGAACTTGATGCCGCAGAAATCGAAGCTGCAAGCGATGAAACATACAAGCGATTGAACAAACAAATTGTAGTGCCCGGTTTCAGAAAGAACAAAGCTCCCAAACAGTTGCTGATCAACCACGTCGGCAAGGATGCTTTCAATACTGAAGTCTATGAAGACTATATCCCCGGTGTCACCAATAAGATCATTGAAGATGAAAAGATGGATATCTATGCTCGACCATATGTCCATGTCATCGGAGAAGATCCTGTAACATTTGAGGCAGTTATTCCTCTTACTCCTATTGTTGAACTTTGTGATTACAAGGCTGTCAGGATAGATCCTAAAAAGATCGAAGTAAGAGAAGAAGAAGTAAATGCTGTTATAGACAGATTCCGAAAACAGAATGCCAAGTGGCAGGAATCTGACGGTGAAGTTGAAGAAAACGATATCGTTACTATGGATATCGACAGCCACAGCGGAGATGAACCTTTCATTCAGCAGAAAGGTATGCCTTTCCAGATTACCAAGGATTCTGACTATCCTGCTCCCGGTTTCTCTGAAGCTTTAATTGGTCTTAAGAAGGATGAGGAAAAGACTTTCTCACTGACTTTCAAGGAACCTGACTACAATTTACCTGGCGAAGAGAACAAAGATGAAGAGAAAAAGGAAGAAAAGCCCGATCGAATCATAGAATTTACCGTTAAGATCACTGAAATCCGAAAAGAACAGCTTGCAGAGCTTACTGATGACTTTGCAAAGATGATCATGCCTACCTGCAAAGATGTTGAATCACTCAAGAACGTAGTTCGTGATGAACTTATGCATCGTGAAGAAGACAATGCCAGAGACGCATACAATACCGAAGTTATGGAAAAGATAGCTGAAGGAAGTAAGATAGAATACCCTGATTTCCTGGTTGAAAACGAAATAGACACAATGATTCAGGAATTCTACGAAAGAGTCTCTAAATCAGTTAATTCACAGGAAGAATATGATTCCATTGTTAACGGAACAAAGGAAGAAGATCTTAGAAAGACTTATCGACCCAGTGCAGAAGTCAGAGTCAAGAACAATCTGATTATCACCAAGGTTATGGAACTTGAAAAGATTGAGACCACAGATGCTGAAGTCGATGAACAGCTGGATAGATTTGTAAGTGATGCTCCTGATCCTGAAAAACGAAGAGCTGCACTTAACACTGAAGAAAACAGAAACAATATCAAGCTTTGGAATTCATCATCCAAGACTTTAAAGGCACTTCTCGGATTTGCTTCAACTGACTGGACTGATGAGGAAAAGAAGACTCTTGAACATCATCATCACCATCATGACGATGATGCAGCAGAAGAAGCAGCAGAAGAATAATAGATTGTTAACTTACATTAAAAAAGCTACATTCTAATGTAAGGAGATAAAACATGTATAACTTAGGTAGTAGGGATGAACTTATCCCATATGTTATTGAAAAGAGCGGTCAGGGCGAAAGATCATATGATATCTATTCGCTTCTTCTGAAGGAAAGAATCATCTTTGTCGGAGAAGAGATCGAAGATCATATGGCTGATACTATTATTGCTCAGCTTCTTTATCTCGAAAGAGAAGATCCGGACAAGGATATCATGATGTATATCAATTCACCCGGCGGTTCCGTAACAGCAGGTCTGGCAATCTATGACACAATGCAGTTTATCAAACCTGATGTGTCTACCATCGCTATCGGTATGGCTGCCAGCATGGCTTCCATATTGCTTTGTGCAGGTGCGAAAGGCAAGAGACTTGCTCTTCCTCATTCAACCGTTATGATCCATCAGGCAAGCGGCGGTGCACGAGGTAAGACATCAGATGTCAGAGTTCAGGTTGCCGAGTTACAGAGAGTAGAAAACATTATCAAAGATATATTATCCGAAAAAACTGGTCAGCCTTTGAAAAAAATCGAACAGGACATTCAATTGGATAATTATATGACTCCTGAGCAGGCACTGGAGTATGGTCTGATCGACAGTATTATCGGATCAAAAAAAGCAGCTGAAAAGCCGTCATCTAAAAGTAAAAAATAAAATTGATTACAAAGGGACCGCATAGACAAACGGTCCCTTTGTTGTTTAATATAATACCGATGGATTTATCAAATATAATCACTCTTTTTACTGGAGTTGCGTTATTCCTTTTTGGTATGTCGCTGATGGGCGATAGTCTAAAAAGACTTGCAGGCGGCAAACTTGAAGTTGTACTTTCCAAAATGACCAATTCTACACCCAGAAGTGTAGCTCTTGGTGCAGGTGTCACCGCTGTTATCCAGTCTTCATCTGCTACTTCAATCATGGCAGTCGGCTTTGTTAATTCCGGTATCATCAAATTTAAACAGGCGATCGGTGTTGTTCTGGGTGCAATTCTTGGTACCAGCATCACAGGCTGGATCGTCAGTCTTTCAACACTTAACGGCGGATCGGGATTAGTCCAGCTTATTTCTTCTACCACAATTGCTTGTGTCGCTGCTCTGGTCGGCATTTATCTGAGAATGTTCACAAAGAGACGTACTAATCATGCTATCGGTGATATCTTGCTTGGTTTTGCAGTATTGATGGTAGGTATGTCTTTGATGAGCAATGCAGTTGCTCCGTTGAAAGAAAGCCCAACTTTTGTTCATTTATTGTCTCTCATTTCCAATCCGTTTTTAGGAATCCTGGTCGGTGTCGCTATTTCAAGTGTTCTTCAGAGTGCCTCAGCCGCAGTTGGTCTCGTACAGGCTCTTACAGCTACTGATGCTGTCGACTTTGCCGTAGCTTTGCCGCTTATCATCGGTATTGCAATAGGTGCTGCACTTCCTGTTTTGATTGCAACTATCGGTGCAACACGTGATGGCAAAAAGACAGCAAGCATCTATCTTATAGCAAATGTTCTAGGTGCAATAATCATAGGTGCCGCTTATTACATATTAAATTCATTCCTGCAATTCTCAATCAATAGTGTCATATTGAATACAGTGGATGTGGCTTTGCTTAACACTGTATACAGATTGCTTGTTGTGCTTGCATTGATTCCGTTGGTTGGTTTTATGGACAAGATAACGGAAAAAATCGTACCGTATGATAAACCGAGCAAAAACCTGCAGGCATATCCGGAAGTTCATATGGAAGAAAGCTTCCTTCTCTATACTTCACTTGCGATCGCTCACTGCAAGGACGTTACCAATAATATGGCCAATCTGTCCAGAACGAGTGTGAACAGCGCCATTGATATGCTGTTCAACTATAATGAAAAAGCTTTTCAGGAAATTTCCACTATGGAAGCGCGCTCTGACCAGTATGAGGACGCTATTGGTTCCTATCTTCTTAAAGTGACTAAGAGGGAACTTAATACTGCTCAGAACAAAGAAATATCAGAGTTGCTTCATACATTGCCTGATCTGGAACGAATTACTGATTATGCTATGAGCATGGGCTTCATTGCCAAGACTATGTATGAGAAGAATATCAATTATTCCGAACAGGCAAAACATGAACTTCAGGTATTAAGGTTTGCTCTGAGCGAACTGCTTGATCTGACTGTTGATTCCTTTGTCAACAGCGATCTCCAGATGGCAGCAAAAGTTGAACCGTTGAAGGATGTTGTAGGAAAGCTCTGCGATGTCCTGAAGAGTCATCATGTTGAGAGATTAAAGATCGGAACATGTACTGTGGAGCAGGGTTTCACATTCAACGATATACTGACAAGTTATGAAAGAATTGCAGGGCACTGTTCAAATGTTGCTCTTGCTATGCTTGAAATCGATTCGAATGCATATGATACTCACGGACACGTCAGAAAGATCGATCCTGAACACAGAAAACAGTTCGAAATGTACGTCGAACAGTACACCAGAAAATATGCACTCGATGATGAGGAAACTATCAATTAGTCACTTTGCAATGTAAATGGCTTGATTTTGCATTGTGTGACTTCTGATTCTATTAAAAGACATGCTCGGTGGAAAAATGATAAGACCTGCTGTTTCTGATGATATAGAAAAGATCGCTCAGACTTACGACGAACTTCTGCAGTGGGAGCAGGAAAACGGAAGTACGACTAACTGGGTGTCAGGCCTGTATCCGACACGTAAAGTCCCTGAGGATAAAATACCCGTCGGTGAAATGTTTGTTCTTGAGGAAAACGGGGATATCTGTGCAAGCATGGTACTAAACCATGATCAGTTACCTGAATATGCTGATATCGAATGGCTATATCCTGCAGAAAATAACGAATGTCTGGTTATCCATACACTGTGTATTCCTCCATCAAAAGCTCACCGAGGCTACGGAAAGAAAATGGTTCAGTTCGCTTTTGATTATGCAAAAACACATGGCTGTAAGGTTATCAGGATTGATACTTATGAAAATAACGAACCTGCAAAAAGCCTTTATCAGAAGTTGGGCTTCAGAATAGCCGGGTACGGAGAATGTCTCTTTCAGGGTCTCATACCTGAGAAATTAGCTTATCTGGAATATCTGCTGTAAACCGCTCATCGTATTCAGTGATGAACAGTTGTGGTTTTGGCTGCTCTCTTATCTTCAAACAAATACATTTTAAGCTCTTCGATAGGCAGAGCTTTACTGTACAGCCAGCCCTGATAAACCTTTACGCCAAGTGACTCGAGAATATTACGCTGTTCCTGTGTCTCAACAAATTCGGCTACTAGATGCAAATGCATACTGTTTGCGAGGGTCACCATTGAGACAATAATGTTCTGTGTAGTAGGGTTAGTAACATCGTGTACGAGAACACCATCAAGTTTGGCTTCATCAAAATATCCGGTTTGAAGGATCTTAAGGGAAGTGCTTCCGGCAGTGAAATCATCCACGGATAGTCTGAATCCGAGTTCTTTGGCTCTTTTGAGGATATCTTTGGTTTCGTCGTTGATATTGAACTTCATTTCCTCAGTGATCTCTATAACCACTCTATTATGAGGAATATTGTATTCATCAGCCAGTTTTGCAATTTTGTCTACTGAATGCTTACTTATGAAGAATGAAACAGTTGAATTGACTGATAGAGTAAAAGAATCAGGAAGATTCGGCAGTATTTCAGCAAAACTCTTTAATGCAAGCTGCCATGTTTCTTCTTCAAAAGCAGATTCAAATCCGCCTTCCTGGGAAAGTTTGACGACAAGAGGAGGGTACACCATTCCGTAGTAAGGATGGTTATAACGCAGCAGTGCTTCGACGCCTTCGGTCGTTCCATCTGCTTTTGTTTGCGGCTGGAAAAACATCTTGAATTGATGAGTACGGATTGCATCTTCTATTTCGAGAACGAAGTCACTTGAGAAGTTTCCGACTTCACCGTCAACTTTCGTCAAATTAATTCTGTAGCCATCGAGTTCGCTCTTTTTAAGCTCTGCTAGAGATGCTTTGTAAAGTGAAATATCTTCCTTTGTTTTCATATCTTCGTTGACTTTGACAAAGGGCAGATAGACCAGTGCATCAAGTACCAGAAGCAGGAACGGGAATATTGTTCCGAATAAACTTCCATTGGTGGAAATATATGCGATAAGGCCGACTGGTGTTGACCAGATTGCTTTAGTATAAATGACAGGAATCAGTCCCATTGATGTGAATGCATAAGCAAGCAGGAAGTTCATCAGAGGGCAGATAAGGAACGGAATCACAAGAGCAGGGTTGAAAATGATAGGAAGACCGAATACAAGAGGTTCATTAATATTCAACAGTGAAGGTGCAATTGAAAGGTATGCAATTCTTCTTGTGTCTTTTCTCTTCGCATAGATGAGAAGACCTATAAGAAGAGCAAGTGTTGCACCGCATCCGCCAAGAAGTACATAGGAATTGATGAACGGCATGGTCAGAATGTTTGACGCAGTGCCGCCAGCTTCAACTGCCGCAATGTTTGCATCAAGGTTTGGAACATAAAAAGTGTTTTCAACTACCTGGAGTACGTTGGAACCGTGAATACCGAAACACCATAGTAATGAACATAGGAAGATATATACAGATCCTGAAAGCAGTCCGTTTCCAAGATTTGTGAATATACTTGCTGCAATATTCTGTACATAAGCGTTCACACCGGGAAAATCACTGTAATTGGCAATGAGAACTGCCGGAAGTGCAGATATCATTGCAATTAAAGCAGTGGGAATAATTGATTTAATGGAAAGATTAATAGAATTTGATCCGGCGCTGCTGAAAAGATTGTCGAACGTTTTGGATAAAGCACTGTATAGTCTGACTCCCAGGAACGAAGATATCAAAGCAAAGAATGTTCCGGCTGTTCCGAAAGCAGATGTATCAAACTGGCCTGCATTGATAATAGTCATAGCCAGGAAAAGAAGCAGTGAAGAAATAGTAGACATAATGTTATCACCGGTGCCTTTGTCTCTGTATATGGCAGAATAGTGATAAGAAAGAATTGTGACAAGGTAAATACTGAGAAAACCGAGCGTGGCAGTGGATATTACATTCAGAAAACTGCTTTGGAAAATTCCATAGCTGTTAGTTTGTGTCCAGTCGACGTATGCCTGTATAGGAAACCAGTTTATTGCTACAGCAAATGCTCCTATCAATACTATCGGAAGAAGATTCATAAAAGAACGTCTCAATGCTTTTGCAAACGGCATTGAGGCGATTACCGATACCTTTTCAGTGTACTTGCTGAAAGGAGCAATAAAACTATCCATCATTAATGTTTCCCCTCAGTATAATCACTGCCAAAACACAAACCCTTCATATCGTATCTCAGAAGTAAATTTTACTGTTTGAAACTAAACTACACTATTATAATTAATTATTACTAACTCTTAAACTACTTCGTTGATATAGAATACATACTTTTTTCATCACACTTTTCATCTGATGGTTACAAAAAAACAGGTATGTTACAGAACATACCTGTTTTTAATAATCAAACTATCGTTTTAATCGATCTTGAACAGTTCGACTGATTCAACGTTTTCGCAGTAAACAGTCAGATATGCAATACCTTTGGGAGTCCAGAAAGACATATGGATATCATAGCCTGAACCCTGATTGTACAGTTCATGATACATAAACTGTATATCTGTCCTGTATATATCTCCGTCAAGATACGCAATGCTTCTGAGCCCCTTATCTTTTTCTGTGACTCTGGCTTTTTTGAATACAACTTTTCGATAGGGAGCTTCATCACTGGCAAAATATCCTTCGAGAGCTACAGTCATTTCAAAATTCTTTCCGTTTTTGCGGAGTGAAAGGAGACTGGCGTCATGAAGGCACACTGCATTCATGACATCGCCGGGAATCCTCTGTTTGGAAAGAGTTCTGTCTGCATTTCGTTCGATCTTCAGAAGCTGTTTTTTGTTCTCTTTGTCTTCTGCTTTATATCGGTTGTATGCATCCTCAGGGAGATAACCCAGGGCAATCAGTCTTGCATCAACTTCTTCATTCATCCAGTCAGGATAGAAATTCTTTGCATTTCTCAGCCCCGCTTTATATGTTTCCTTGAAGAATTCAATCGTTTCATTCGGATCAAATTCTCCACGGTTTTCGAATGCTTCCAGTTCCTCTTCATTTTCTTTTTTGATTCGTTCTTTGACTTCCTTCATCGTGAGGTTTTTGCGGACTTCTCCGGTGCTTTCGTTGATTTCAACCCAATCGGCGGGATTGAAGGTAGCCTTTGTGATAGATTCAGGAGTGTATTCAAATTCAGGAGGGGTATTGAAGAATTTTCTGTCGGCTGCGATTTCTTTTTTCAGAGCTTTGTTATACAACGCTTTGATTTCTGCTGTTGTATAAGTGCGCTGTGGTATTTTCTTGAAATCATCACTCAAACCGACTAACTGGAGCAGTTCATAGTATTCTCTGGTATAGTATTTCATTTTTCGCTTCCTCCTTACAGAATGCGTATATTAATTTGAGGCATTTTGTCTTTTTATAATGTTCTTTTTAATAAGCTTTCTGATAGGTCTTGCCGGTAGTCCGAGTACAATTTTTATCGGATTTGAAGCTGAATAATGTACTTTGCCTTGCCTTAGTGCATCAAGAAAACCATCTTTTCCGCTGAATTCAGGTATTTCAACATAAGCTCTTCCTATCTCACTTGGAACATGGGCATCGCTTCCTGCACTGACTGGCTTATTATATTTTACCGCAAAATTCTTCGGCCTGCTCATATTCTGGAAAGGAATTGTCCTGGCATTTCTTATTTCCACAATATCGATCAGATCATGTATTCTTTCAAGGGTTTCTTCCTGCATGGCATGTCCTCGATACGGATCGAATGGGTGAGGAATACATGCAAGTCCGTTCTGCTCGTGAATGATTTTTATGGTTTCTTCCGGAGATAGGTTGTTGGGAATGCTTTCCTGAAGGAACAATCCTATGATCTCTCCTTCATTTGTGCATATCTCCTCGGAAACTATAACTTTGAAGGGGAGATCCATTTTTGAAAGCGCCAGTGATCCATTTGCATTTCCGTGATCACAAACTGCAATGCATCCGAGGTTTCTTTTGACGGCAGTTTCGATTATTTTATCCAGCGTGTTGACAGAGTCACCTGAATAAGAAGAATGAACATGTAAATCTGTTTTTATCATTTATTTCCTTTTCTATTTCTCAGCCTGGCTGAGAACCTGAACTGAACCATTAACTAATGTTACTGTGTCTTCGATTCTGACACCTCCGAAGGCAGGAATATAAATTCCCGGTTCCACAGTAAATACCATACCATCTTCGAGTATGTCATTACTGTTAGGGGATACCCTTGGAAATTCGTGGCACTCCAGTCCGATTCCATGACCAAGAGAATGCCCGAAGTTCTTTCCGAATCCGCATTTGGTTATGATGTCCCTTGCATAAGCATCTGCGGTTACACAGCTGTCACCGCTCTTAATCGACTTTTCGGCTGTTGTCTGAGCTTCCAGTACGATCTGATAAGCCTGATCAATCAGAGGCATCATGCTGCCCAGAGATATTGTTCTTGTAAGATCTGATGCGTAACCATTAACTCTTGCACCGATATCTATAATGACTGCTTCGTTATAATGAATTTCACGTGTTCCCGGAATGTGATGAGGACGCGCAGCATTCGGCCCGGATGCAACTATTACATCGAATGGAAGAACCTCTGAGCCTGCCTCTCTCATAAATTTTTCGATTTCCCACGCAACCTGTTTTTCTGTCATTCCTGCTTTCATGAATGACTTAACAAATGAGATTGCATTATCAGATATCCTGACAGCCTTTTTTATGTTTCTGATTTCTTCGGCAGTTTTAATGCTTCTCAGTCTGTTGATAAAGTTACCCAGTGGTACAAATTCCACATCAGATGTCTGAAGCAGGGCGAATGTTGAACAGACCATATTGTCAGCTTCATAACCGATCCTCTTTATCTGATTGCGTGCAGTGAGTTCTTTGAACCAGGAATCCATCGGTGAGTGAGTTTCATATATTTCATATTCAGGAGCTTCTTGTCTGGCCTGAACAGTATAACGGGAGTCTGTTATAAGGATCTGGTAATTTTGTCCTATAAGCAGCCATGAATCATCTCCGCGGAAATCCGAAAGGTATCTGACATTGTATTTGTCACTTACAAATACAGCATCAAGCTCATTTTGACTCAGGTAATCTCTTAATTTGTCTAATGAATCTTCATTCATCTTTTTTATCCTTTTCTTCCATATGTGCCATGGGATGGGCATGCATATATACTTTCTGTGCCTGTATCTGTGAAATGTGAGTATAAATCTGTGTGGTTGAAAGATCTGAATGTCCCAGCAGCTCCTGTACGACTCTCAGATCTGCTCCGCCGTCCAGCATGTGAGTGGCAAATGAATGGCGCAGAGTATGCGGATGAACATTTTTGTTTATTCCACAGTATTTTGCGTATTTTTTTATCATTTCCTGAATGTATCTGTCTCCAATTGGTTTTCCTGAATTTGAGATGAATAGTTCACCATGGACGTGACCATCAAGAAGAACATCACGGCTGTGCAGCAGATAATCCCTGAGGCTTTTTTCTGATCTTTCTCCGAACAGAACGATTCTTTCTTTGTTGCCTTTACCTCTGACCTTGATGCTCTTGTCATTCAGGTCGACCTGTCTGACCAGCAACTGTGACAATTCACTCACTCGCATACCGGTGTCATACAGCAGTTCGAGAATGGCTGAATCCCTTGCTCCTTCAGGTGTAGTGGTATCAGGACTTTCGAGTAGTTTCTGGACTTCCTCATGTGTCAGTACTTCGGGAAGGTGTTTTTCCTTCTTTGGGGAGTTAGCACCTTCGATAGTGTAGTGACTGATTATCTTCTCACGAGATAGGAATTTGAAAAATGTACGTATGGCGGACATTTTTCTTGAAAGACTTGTTTTGCTGATTCCGCAGTCCACCAGATAACCCAGATAATCTCTCAGGACCTTTTTATCCACATCCTCAAGTTTGGAGATGTGCTCCATCTGGAGATACTGAAAGAGTCCGTGCGCCTCTCCGGTTGCATTCCCGACAATGTCTGTAGTGTAGTTGCGGATAGTGTACTTTGAGGCGTTCTTTTCAGTTACCAGATAATTCAGGAACTTCTGGAATTCAGCATCAAACATTATTTCTTTTCACGCTTAGCGGTCTTTTTGGATGCACAACTGATACATCTTTTACTCTTTCCATATTCAACCATGAGGCCTCCGCAAACAGGGCATGGTTCAGGAAGCGGTTTCTGGTTAATGGCAAATTTATGTTTGGGGTATGCGGAACATCCGTAGAATATTTTGCCGGCTTTATTGTATCGTCCGACAAGTTCTCCGTTCTCAGGACAGTCGGGACACTTGATGCCTGTTTTGTATATCAGTTTTTCCGTATGCTTGCAGTTCGGATAATCAGAGCATGCAGCAAATTTTCCAAAACGTCCGACTTTTATAACCATTGGTTTTCCACAGTCAGGGCAGTCGCGTCCCAGCGGTTCGTCAGGTATCTTGACTCTTTCAACGCTTCCGGCTTTATCAAGGTTATCCTTGAGTGGTTGATAGAATTCTTTTACTACATCCACCCATTTGGCTTTGCCTTCAGCTATATCATCAAGTTTTTCTTCTACCTGTGCGGTGTAATCTGTGTTAACGATGTCTGAAAAATTGTTTACCATGAGATCATTCACGATTATTCCGAGATCAGTTGGCTTGAATGCACCGGCATCCTTGACCACATATTCTCTGTCCTGAATGGTCGAAATGATTGTGGCATAGGTTGAAGGTCTTCCGATTCCATTCTGTTCAAGTACCTTGATAAGAGTTGCTTCTGTATAACGGTAGGGTGGTTTTGTGAAATTCTGGATTCCGTCAACTTTATCGGAAAGAAGAGTTTCTCCTTCTGTCAGTGCAGGAAGTGCCTTTGATTCATCTGATCCTTCATTGTCATCTTTCTGTTCGACATACAGTTCTGAAAAGCCATTGAATGTTTTTACATTTGAAGTCGATCGGAGTTTGTATGTGGTGCTTCCGCTTTTTGCATCGATGTTGACATTAGTATTCTCATAAACGGCATCGGCCATCTGGCTTGATATCATTCGCTGCCAGATCAGCTGATAGAGTTTGAACTGGTCAGGTGTAAGATAGCTCTTTATCATTGAAGGCTCCCGGTGTAGCTTTGTAGGTCGAATACCTTCATGTGCTTCCTGTGCACCTTTGATCTTTTTACTGTAAACACGGGCGGTTTTGGGAAGGAATTTATCACCGAACTTTTCTTTGATAACTTCTCTTGTTTCTTCAACTGCGGATGCTGCAATATGTGTTGAATCGGTTCGCATGTAGGTGATAAGACCGACATTTCCATCTTTTCCGACAGATATGCCTTCATACAGCTGCTGAGCAAGAGCCATAGTTCGTTTTCCCGAGAACTTAAATCGTCTCCAGGCTTCCTGCTGCAGAGTACTTGTGATGAATGGCGGGTTAGGTGATTTCTTTACTTCTTTCTTAGTAATGTCCTTCACACTGTATACAGCTTTTTCAAGATCCTTGATTATCGCATCGGCACTCTTCTTATCATTGATCTCTATTTTGGTTGATGTACCTTTGCCTATAAGAACAGCTTTGAAAGTCGTTTTATGGGATTCTTTTTTCAAATCTGCGGTTATTGTCCAGAATTCTTTCGGAACGAAAGCTTCTATTTCTTTTTCTCTGTCAACAATGATGCGCACCGCAACAGACTGCACTCGTCCTGCAGACAGACCTTTTCGGACCTTTCTCCACAGAATCGGACTGATATTGTAACCGACAAGTCTGTCGATTATACGTCGTGTCTGCTGAGCATTGACCAGATCGTCATCGATCTTTCTTGGATGTTTGAAGGCTTCATCAACTGCTTCCTGTGTTATTTCATGAAATACTACTCTTTTGTAGTCTTTGGCATCGAGTCCCATCGTTTCAGCCAGATGCCACGCAATTGCTTCTCCTTCGCGGTCAGGATCTGTTGCGAGGTATACACATTTGGCACTTGCTCCGGCTTTTTTCAGTGCATTGACATCGCTTGCCTTAGTTTTGGGAATGACATATTTGGGTGAAAAACTGTTTTCAATATCTATGCCCATCGTGCTTTTGGGAAGGTCTCTGACATGACCTTTGGAAGCAGTGACGGTATAGTTCTTTCCGAGCATCCTGGTCAGAGTGGCAGCCTTGGAAGGGGATTCAACGATTACAAGGTTGTCGCTTACAGGTATAGATACAGCGGATTTTTTAGCTTTTGTTGATGATTTTGTTGTTTTTTTTGTTGCAGAAGTCTTGGCGGCTTTGGCAACTTTAGTTTTTGAAGTTGTTTTAGTTGGCATTTTTCCATTCCTGTAAAAAATCTTTACTTCCTAATTAATATAGGCAAAACAAAACAATTAAACAACTCTAATGCTGAAGAAATACAAAATGATGCAAATTGTCTATAATACATATAACCTGATTCAATTTTTTAAACCTTTTTTAAGGAGAAACGATGAACGACTATGTAATAACTACGTGCTCAAGTGCAGATATGCCTGAGTCATTCTATAAAGAAAGAAATGTCGGATTTGCCATGTTTCATTTTATTATGGATGGCAGGGATTATCTGGATGATTTGGGAAAGACTATTCCGTTTAAAGTTTTTTATGACATGATCAAGGGCGGTGCAACTCCGACAACATCCCAGCCCAGTGTTTCACAGTACATCGAATTATTCGAACCATACGTCAAAGAAAATAAGAAAATACTTCACATAGCATTATCATCCGGGATTTCAGGTGCATATAATTCCGCATGTACAGCAAGAGACCAGGTACTGGAAAAGTATCCCGATGCAGTTATCCATATCTGCGATTCACTCGCTGCTTCAGGAGGCCAGGGTTTACTTGTTGATAAGCTTTGTGATCTGCGTGACTCCGGCAAATCATTCGATTATCTTGTTGACTGGGTAGAGAAGAATAAACTCCGTGTTCAGCACTGGTTCTATTCAACAGATCTTACCAGTTTTTACCGGGGCGGCCGTATTTCCAAGACCTCCCATGTATTCGGCACATTGCTCAATATCTGTCCTCTTATGAATGTAAGCAATGTCGGAAAACTTGTACCGCGTGAGAAGTACCGTGGCAAGAAAAAGGTAATGCTTGAGACTCTTGAAAAAATGAAATTACTTGCCGAGGGCGGTGTCAGTTATTCAGGCAAGTGTTTTATCACTCAGGCTGATTTTGAAGAAGATGCCAAGCAGCTTGCCGAGTTGATTGAGCAGACATTCCCCACGCTTAACGGAAAAGTCCATCTCAATTCGATTGGTAATCTGATCGGTTCTCATACCGGTCCCGGAACAATCGCACTGTTCTTCTTCGGAGATCTCAGAGAAGACTAATTCTGCATTTTTTTAATTGTAATGGTGCAGTCAGATCCATGGTCGGCTGCACCATTTTGTTTATACATCCAACAGAAGCAGTATTGCTTCTTTTATAAAATCCTCTGTTCGGTATGATATAATGTCCGAAATAACCGGAGAAATATTATCTCCGGATGGTGTCAGAGAGGCAATGGAATCATGTATAAATGTCCTAATTGTGGCGCTGAACTAAATTTTGACATCGCATCTCAGAAACTATCCTGTGAATACTGTCTTTCGCAATTTACTCCCGAAGAACTGAATCAGTTAGGCCAGGGAAAGAAAGTTGAACCTGAAGAGGATTTCTACGAGGCAGAGATATTCAAATGCCCCAGCTGCGGAGGCGAAATAACAGGTCTCAAAGGTGCTATGTTGGATTACTGCCCGTACTGCAGCGCATCAGTAATGCTTGAGGGCAGGACAGGTAAGATCAAAAGCCCTGTAAAGATCATTCCGTTCAAATTGACCAGGGCACAGGCAGCTCAGGCATTTACTCAATTTGCATCCAAGAACCATTTTGCACCAAAGTCTTTTTATAAGTCCCATGCAACGGATTCATTCCGCGGTATCTATATGCCGTATTGGAGCTTTAATGCAACATCAAATGGCCCGATCAATGTAGATGAAATCGAAGTCCTGGATCATTCTCAGGGCAGATATGATTACTATTACAAATACAAGCTTACAGGAAATTTAGATATGTCAGCCACAGGTGAAATACATGATGCGGCTGCCAATCTTCCTGATGAAATAAGTACCAATCTTGGTGTTTATGATACCAAGGATATTGTTGATTTCCATACAGGATATATGTCTGGTCTTTATGCTGATATGGATGATGTTCCGCCCGAAGTTTATTGGAGCGAATCGAACACCAATGCCAAAAATGCCATGGAAAGTGTTATTAAGAACAGAATCAAGGACAAGATGGGCGAAGATGACCGTATCAAGGGTGCAGGTACAGCTTCCTTTAAGACAAATATTAAATTTGATATTGAAACAAAATCTGATCTGTTTATGTATCCGGTATGGTTCATGTCCAGAAAGACAAATGACCGGGTCCCCAGAATTTGCTATTCTGCCGTGAATGGTCAGACCGGACAGGTTACAGGTGATCTTCCTGTTGATATGGGCAGATTTTCCATTCAATGGATTATTACATCGTTGATCCTGGCTGCTGTCATCGGACTTTTATTCACGGTTCGTCCGATGCAGTTGATGGCTTATACATGTCTTGCCGATATGATTGCCGGTCTTATGTATTACTATCAGTGCAAGAAAGTAAGCATTAAAGAACAGCATTTCAATGATGTCGGTTATCTTGCTGTTTACAATGGAGAAGGCAAACCTGTATCCAGTGCGGAAAACAATAAACGGCTGAAGGATATGACCGGTAATTCAGCATCATATGGCTGTTTGCTTTCGATGTTTGTCACAATAGTCGTTTTCTTCACTGCATTTGCAGGAGGCTCTTCGGCAGTACGTGCTTCTATTTCTTCTTTGATACTGAGTGCAATAGGTTTGGTTTACTGTGCTTTTCTGACCTTAAAGTCAAGGAAGTATATTCAAGCTGCAACTGCATTGAAGGCAACACACGGATATCTGTGGCTGAACATATCTCTTCTGATTTGTCTGGCTGTCAGGATATGGAATCCCCATGGGGATCTTCCATGGTATATAGCTTCAGTTGTTGCGGGTATCGCATGTGCACTGTCGTTCTTTGAATTGATAAAGGCACATAACCTGCTTACCTCACGTCCTATGCCACAATTTAACAGACCGGCAAGGGAGGGCAATTAAAATGCGTAAATTAATAACTGCATCTGTATTTGTTTTACTCTCTCTCTGCTTTGCAGCTGTTCCTCTCAGTGCTGAATATGATTTCACGCCTGATTATCATGAGGTTGCATCAAGTGGCTTTACTGCCGCTATCTATGACGATGCCGATCTTTTATCAAAATCAGAGGAATTAGAAATAGGTGTGGATTATCTTCTTCCGATTGCTGAACAGTATGGTAATGCATATTTGATTACTCTGTATTCTGACGGTACTGAGATCAGCACTCTTGGAGATCAGCTGTTCGATCAGTATATCGGAAATACAGCTGATGGTATTCTGTTTACAATCGATATGAAGACCAGACAGCTTGGTCTGTGGTCTGACGGCAGTGTTCTTGATAAAATACGTCCGTCTACGGCGGATTCAATTCTTGATAATTGGTATACCTCTGCTTCACGCGGAGATTTCGCCGGATGTGCGGAAGGTGTTTTCGGAAATGTATATGATAAGCTCGGCGGAAAACATATTCCTACACCTATGAAGTGGATATCCGCTGTTGTACTGGGAATCATTATCGGTGCTTTGATAACCTATGCCAGAGCATCTTCCATTAAGAAAAACAGCGGTGTAAGCAATGAGGCCACAGCAGCAATGACTGCAGGTGCTATTGCCTTAACAGGAGTGACCCTTGTTAAAATCGGCCAGCGTACCCATTACAACCCTCCGTCAAGCAGCAGCAGTAGCGGAGGCGGACACTACGGCGGCGGTGGCGGATTCTCCGGCGGCGGACACTCCGGCGGCGGCGGATCACATGGTTTTTAATGTGGTCATCTGTTAAAAAATCAATGTAAATATTGAATATTTCTACTGTATACTATTTACAGAATAATATTAGGAGAATTAATAAATGGCTAAGTATGCACTGATTCTTGTCGATCTGCTCAATGATTTTATTACAGGTCCAATTTCTACTGAGCGTGCTCCCGAGATTGTTCAGCCCAACCGCAGACTGATTGATGCGGCACACGAGAAGGGTATTCCTGTTATTTATGCTAATGATTGTCACACTCCTGAAATCGATCATGAATTTGTTGTTTGGGGTCCTCATGCTGTCGTAGGAACCAAAGGCGCAGAAGTCGTACCTGAACTTACCCCGACCGATAAAGATTACATTGTACCCAAGAAACGATACAGTGGTTTCTATGGCACAGAACTGGAACTGCTTCTCCGTGAACTCGGTGTTGATACTGTAATTATCACCGGATGGCAGACTGACTGCTGCTGCAGACATACCGCAGCTGATGCTTTCTTCCGAGGATATAAGATTATAATTCCCAGAGAAGCAACAGATACCGATACTCTCGAAAACTATCTGTCCGGTCTTGCATATCTTAAAAAGAACTACGGTGCAGATGTCTGTTACGTTGATGAACTGATTGATAGACTTTAGTTTCTGTTTTTGAACAATTAATAAAGCTCTTCCAGCAAACGCTAGAAGAGCTTATGTTTTTTCAATTAATGGATTGTTGATAGCGGAAGGACAAAGCGGGTGACGAGATTCGAACTCGCGACGTTTTGCTTGGGAAGCAAACACTCTACCACTGAGTTACACCCGCATCATTTTCTTATTTTATCGCAATTGTTATTTTTTGACGATATTTCCTCATCTCAATATGTTTGACCTGTATATTCAAAAAACTGGCTGTTTCCGATGATAAAATTTATACATAAACAAATCGGGATGAATGATATGAAAGAAGCATATTTATATTCAAAACTTGATGACGGGTCTGTCATATGTGATACATGTTGCAGGCACTGCCCAATTAAGAAGGGAAATACCGGTTTCTGCCGCATGTATAAAAATATTGACGGGACATTATTCAGCACAAGCTACGGAATTGTTTCTTCATATGCCATGGATCCGATTGAGAAAAAACCGGTCTATCATTATCATCCGGCTACCCAGATATTCTCCATCGGAGGTTATGGCTGCAATTTTCATTGTGACGGCTGTCAGAATTATACAATTGCCTGTGTTGATGAAGCTGAGCACAGTGATAATTATGAGCCTGAAGACATTATTAAGCTTGCTTCACAGTGGGGGTCCGAAGGTATTGCCTTCACCTATAACGAACCTACAGTCAACTTCGAATTCAATTATGATGTTGCAAAGCTTGCCCGTGAAAAGGGCTTATTTACTGTTTTTGTTACCAACGGTTTTATGTTGCCATCTGCACTGAAAATGATAAGCCCTTATCTTGATGTGTTCAGAGTTGATATAAAAGGATTCTCTGAAGATGCTTATTCAAGGATTGCCAATATCAAACGCTATGGATATATTCTCCAGAATGCGATTGCTGCCAAAAAGACATACGGCATGCATGTCGAAGTGGTAACAAACATAACCCCGGATATCAATGATAATGCAAATGATCTGATCGCACTGTCAGAATGGATCGCTGCCAGTCTGGGTAAGGATACTCCATGGCATGTCACCAGATTTTTCCCAAGATATCTGATGTCAGGAAATAAAATGACCTCACTGAACAAAATCAAGCAAACAGTGGATATCGGTCACGGCTCAGGCCTTAAATATGTTTATGCCGGCAATCTGGATGACCCGTATGCATCGGATACCCGTTGTCCGGAATGCGGAAATATCCTGATTTCAAGAAATGGGTATAATACTAGAATAGTCGGATATGAAGATGGCGTATGTAAACAGTGCCATGCCGAGGTAGACATAAAATAAATCATTAAGGTGACCGTGAGATGAGTGACAGATTATCAGCCTGTGCCGGACGTTTTTTTCCTGCAGATCAGAAAGAACTGATCGAAATGCTGGATAAGTACATTGACAGATCTATCCCGAAACAGAAAGCAATCGGTGTCATGTGTCCCCATGCAGGTTATGTTTATTCAGGTATGGTCACCGGTAAATGTCTTTCGAGTGTTGAGATTCCGGATTGTGTGATAATCATGTGCCCGAATCATACAGGCTATGGTATGCCTTTCTCAGTGTGGCCTAACGGTTACTGGAAACTCCCGATCGGTGATGTTCCGATAGATACTGAAATGGTTGACCTTATCCTTTCAAATTCGCGTCTTATTTCAATCGATAATACAGCTCATCTTCAGGAACATGCATGTGAAGTGCAGGTTCCTTTTCTATACTATTTGAATCCGAATGTGAAGATAGTGCCTATCGTGGTCCGAAACACGACCGTTTCACAGTATATGGAGCTTGGACACAGCATAGCCCAGGCAATCGATGCATCACACAGACAGGTCCTTATCCTGGCATCAAGTGATATGACTCATTATGAACCTCATGCACAGGCAACCAGAAAAGACAGAATGGCTTTGGATTATATAGAGAAGCTTGACGTTGAGGGACTTGAGAACAAACTGACGGAAAAGCATATAACAATGTGCGGTGATGCACCTGTTTCGGTAATGATGGCAGCAGCAAAGGAGCTGGGAGCAACCCATGGAGAAGTTCTCCAATACAGAACAAGCGGTGATGCCTGCGGGGATTATTCGTCTGTTGTTGGATATGCCGCAGTGATTGTTCCTTCTTCCCAAAAGAGCGATGTCGTTAAACTGGCCTCTTTAACAATCGAGACTATGGTCAGGGAAAACAAGACTCCCGAGATACCTGCAGATCCCACCATGGGAGGTATTGAACCTGCCGGGTGCTTTGTTTCGATCCATAAGGATGGAGACCTGAGAGGTTGTATCGGGACGATTCAGCCTACACAAAGTACAATCGCTGAAGAGATCATACGTAACGCTGTCAGCGCTTCAATGCATGATCCGAGATTCCAACCCATAACTTCAGATGAACTGGATAAACTTGAAATCAATGTTGATATCCTGACCAAACCTGAACGTATTGATTCTGAACAGGATCTTGATGTCAAAAAGTACGGCTGCATAGTTGAATGCGGGTCAAGAAGGGGATTACTGCTTCCCGATCTTGATGGAGTAAACACAGTTGCACAGCAGATAGACATCTGCCGCAGAAAAGGCGGCATCGGGCCATTTGAACCAATCACTTTGTACAGATTTGAAGTTAAGAGATATAAGTAATCCTGCCGAATCAGTCGTTACTGTTTTATAGAAAAATGGGAAATATCATATCGCTTATTATCGGATATCTTTTCGGTAACTTTCTTACAGCGGAATTTGTTGTTGGAAAGCTTACGGGGAAAAGCCCGTTTTCATATGGATCCAGGAATCCGGGTATGGTAAATGTGATCAGTCATGCCGGCCTGAAATACGGGATCATTGTTTTGATCGGTGATGTTCTTAAAACTGTAATTGCCTGTTTCATTGCATACTTGATTTTCAGAGACAGAATAGTAATGCTTTATGCCGGCCTTGGTGCAACACTGGGGCATGATTATCCCTTCTGGCACAGGTTTTCCGGTGGGGAAGGTGTGGCAACTACATGTACTGCAATCGTCTGTTTCAGCCCGTTGTATGGTCTGATATCAGATGTTTTCGGACTTCTGCTTATGCTGTTCAGATCTGGATCGGCGATCGGATCTGTCGGTATCACATTAGCTTTTACTGTTTTAGCGTGGTACTACCTTGGGCCTGAAGCGGGCATTCTTGCAATAATACAGATGCTTGTCATGATCCAGCGTCAGTGGGCAGTCCGGAATAGAAGGATTCCTGATAATATCGAGAAATCATAATACTTCTTCTGTTGAATGATATAATAAATACATGGATCTTTTTGATTACAAAATGTCTCAGGATGGCTCGTTTGATGCCCCGCTGGCATCAAGAATGCGTCCGCGTTCACTGGATGAATACGTAGGCCAGGAACATATAATCGGCCAGGGAAGAGCCCTGCGCAAGGCTATTGAATCCGGAAAACTTCCTTCGATCATTTTCTGGGGTCCTCCTGGATCCGGCAAGACCACTTTAGCCAATATCATGGCCAATTCATCAGATGCCTGTTTTGCTCCTGTTTCGGCTGTAACTGCCGGAGTCGGTGATGTAAGAAAGATCATCAATGAAGCCCGTGACAGACTTAAAATGAATGGTCAGCATACTATTCTGTTCATTGATGAGATCCACAGATTTAATAAGGCTCAGCAGGATTCCATCCTTCCTTTTGTCGAGGATGGTACTGTGACTCTGATTGGAGCTACCACTGAGAATCCGTCTTTCTCAGTCATTTCTCCTCTCTTATCCCGCTCACAGGTTTATATCCTCAAGGCATTGTCCGATGATGATCTGAAGACCATTCTCAACAGAGCATTGAACGATAAGGAAAGGGGACTTGGTTCCTTTAACTGCAGTATAGATGATGATGCACTGAACCATATCATTGGCATTTCAAATAATGATGCTAGAAGTGCTCTGAACGCACTTGAGGCATCTGCAATGACGACTCTTCCCGATGAGAATGGAGTAAGACACATTACTCTTTCTTTGGTTGAAGATATCCTTCAGCAGAGATCTCTGCTGTACGATAAGAACGGCGAACAGCATTATGACATTATCTCAGCTCTTCACAAGACGATCAGAGGATCGGATCCCGATGCTGCTCTTTACTGGCTTGCGAGAATGCTCGAAGCAGGTGAAGATCCGCTGTATATTGCCAGACGTCTTGTCAGGGCAGCAACAGAGGATGTAGGTATGGCTGATCCCCAGGCACTTCCGATTTGTATTGCAGCCCAGCAGACTGTACAGTTTTTAGGTATGCCTGAAGCAAACCTTGCTTTAGCTGAGGCAGTTGTCTATCTTGCAACAGCTCCCAAGAGCAATTCGGTATATATGGCTTACGGCAGGGTGCAGAGAGAGGTTTCAAAAGGCAGGAACGAACCTGTTCCTCTTCATCTGCGCAATGCACCGACCAAACTTATGAAGGATAATGATTACGGAAAAGGCTACAAATATGCCCACGATTATCCGGGTCACTTTGTCAGACAGCAGAACCTTCCTGATGCAATAAAGGATAAAACATTTTATTTCCCGACAACTCTCGGATATGAAAAGACTGTCACCGCAAGAATGAGATACTGGTGGCCGGAACGATTTCAGAAGTCCGGTGATCCGTCAGATGATGTGGTCTGATCCGATTCTTAAGCATTGAAGCTTATCATTTTTATACAAATACTGTGCCTGTGTTGATTAACAATATCAAAAAACGTTAAAATACCAAAATGACGTCTTTCTAGACGCTTGGAGAAGTATTATCTATGAAAGTTAAAATAACAGACACAACACTTAGAGATGCCCATCAGTCACTGATTGCGACAAGAATGAGAACTCGCGATATGCTTGAGATCGCATCAGATCTTGATAAAGTCGGTTTTTATTCACTTGAAATGTGGGGCGGTGCCACCTTTGACGCACAGATCAGATTTCTGAATGAAGATCCCTGGGAAAGACTCAGAGAGATCAGAAAACGTGTTAAGAATACACCGTTGCAGATGCTGCTCAGAGGTCAGAACCTTGTCGGATACAGACATTACGCTGATGATGTCGTAGATGAATTCGTACGATTATCAGTCAAGAACGGAATGGACATCTTCAGAGTTTTTGATGCATTGAACGATATCCGAAACATGAAGAGCTCCATCGAAGCTGTCAAGAAATATGGCGCTCATGCCCAGGGTACCATTTGCTATACCACCAGCCCTGTTCATAATAATGATATATTTGCCGATATGGCAGTAAAGCTGGCCGAAATGGGATGTGATTCCATTTGTATTAAGGATATGGCCGGTCTTATTACTCCGCATGCAGCTGAAGATCTTGTGACCAAGATCAAAAAGAAAGTTGATCTTCCTCTTGATCTTCATTCACATTGTACAAGCGGAATGGCAAGTATCAGCTATTTCACTGCAGCAAATGCGGGTTGTGATATTCTTGATACCGCTTTCTCGGCTTTCAGTGAAGGAACTTCACAGCCTCCTACTGAATCAATGGTTGCATCTTTTGCCGGTACTCCTCTTGATACCGGTCTTGATCTTGATCTTCTTAACAGAATTGAAAAGAAAGTCAATGTTATCTGTAATAGATATGCTTCTTTATTCGCTCCATCTGTTGCCAAACCTGATGCCGGAGTTCTTGTCCATCAGATTCCTGGCGGTATGATCTCAAATCTTGTAAGTCAGTTAAAGCAGCAGAATGCTCTTGATAAACTTGATGAAGTACTTGCCGAAGTTCCCAAGGTCCGTGCAGAACTTGGTTATCCTCCTCTCGTTACTCCTTCCAGCCAGGTTATCGGAACACAGGCTGTTCTGAATGTACTTTACGGCGAGCGCTACAAGCAGGTAACAAAAGAAACTAAGAATTATGTCATGGGTTACTATGGCGAAATTCCTCATAAAATATCAGATGAAATCATCCGCAAGGTCGTAGGTGATGCCAAACCCATTACCTGCAGACCTGCAGATCTTCTCCAGCCTGAACTCCCCAATGCAAGGGAAGTTCTTGCCAAGGAAAATATCCATGCTTCCGAAGAGAATGTTGTCACATATGCAATGTATCCCGAAATTGCCATTAAGTTCCTTAAGGGTGAAATAAAGGAAGAACAGATCGCACCTGTCAAAACTGAAAAAGCACCTGAAACCAAACCGGCACCTGTCGTTACTCCTTCCGAATTCAGCGTGGAAGTTGACGGAGAAGAATACACAGTGAGAGTTTCTCCTCTTGGTGCAATAACTGCGGCTCCGGCTGCAACATTTGATGAAAAGAAAGCCATTAAGGCTCCTATGAACGGCATGATCCTGTCAGTTGCCGTTAAAGTCGGCGATACGATCAAGGAAGGTTCTCTTGTAGCCACCATTGAAGCAATGAAGATGGCCAGTGAGATACTCAGTGACAGATCCGGAGTGGTATCTCAGATCCTTGTCAAGAATGGTGATATGGTCAGTTCTAAACAGGCCATAGTGGTGGTTGAATAATAAAATGATTAAGAAAGTATTAATTGCCAACAGAGGTGAGATCGCGATCCGTGTGATGCGAGCTTGCCGTGAACTGGGAATAAGCACAGTCGCTGTTTATTCAGAAGCAGATAAAAATGCTCTGTTCGTACGATATGCTGATGAAGCTTATTCCATTGGTGCTGCCAGAGCAACCGACAGTTATCTCAACGGAGAAAAGATTGTTGATGTATGTAAAAAATGCGGTGCAGATGCGATCCATCCTGGCTATGGCTTCTTAAGTGAAAATGCGGCATTTGCAAAACTATGTGAAGATAACGGGATCATATTCATTGGACCGTCTCATAAAATCATTTCTCTGATGGGAAGCAAAGTGGCAGCCAGAAAAGAATTGAAGAAAGCTGACATTCCTTTGGTTCCAGGATGTGAAGATCTCATCAAAGATATCGATCAGGCTAAATCGATTGCAAAGGATATCGGATATCCTGTTATTGTTAAACCTTCCGGCGGTGGCGGCGGTATCGGTATGAAAGTCGCTTATTCAGAAGACGAACTTGAAGATGCGATCAGACAGTCAAAGGAAATGGCCGGTAAGGCATTCAAGGACAATGGTGTTTATCTTGAACACTTCATTGTCAATCCGAGACATATCGAAATACAGATACTCGGTGATAAATTCGGAAACGTTGTTTATCTTGGGGAACGTGAGTGTTCCATCCAGAGACGTTATCAGAAGGTTATCGAAGAGGCTCCATGTTCGATCATGACTGAAGAAAAACGACGTGAGATGGGTGAAGTCGCTGTCAGAGTAGGTAAGGCTGTTAATTACCAGAGTGCTGGTACTGTCGAATTCATTTATTCAAACGGCAGATTCTTTTTTATGGAAATGAATACCAGAGTCCAGGTAGAACATCCTGTTACTGAAATGGTAACCGGTGTAGATATTGTTAAGGAACAGATCAATATTGCTAATGGTCTTCCTCTTTCTATCAAACAGGAAGATATTCACATGAACGGCGTAGCAATTGAATGTCGTATCAATGCCGAAGATCCTCTTAATGATTTTGCTCCCCAGTCAGGTAAGCTGAAAGGCTACCGTTCACCTGGTGGAGTAGGTGTCAGAGTCGACAGCGGTGTTCATACAAAATTTGTTATTCCTTATATGTACGACTCAATGATCAGCAAGCTGATTGTCTGGGGTAGAAACAGGGAAGAAGCAATTCTTCGAATGAAGCGAGCCCTGTATGAATATATCATTATTGGCGTAAAGACCAATATTGTGTTCCATAAAGCTGTAATGAGAAATGAAAAGTTTATAAAGGGTGAGCTGACTACTCATTTTATAGAAGATGAAGGTGAAACTTTGATGCGTGAGATGAAGAATATTCTGGCAACAGAAGTTCCTCTTGCAGATAAGTTCGCAGAACTTTCATCCGATGGTGCAAAGATCGCAGCGATAGCAGGTGTCGCTGCATATTTAGAACAGCAGAATAAAAAATAATATTTTTTTTGAGGGGGTATCACATGGGTGATGGCGGTGGTCTTGACCAGTATATGACATATTTAAAGGAAACTCTTTCAAAGCAGTACAACGAAATTGCTGTTGATCACATGATCAATCCTCGTAACTGCGAGGAACTGACTGAGTTTTCAGGTTTCGGAATGGCAGATTACGGAGTCGATCATTCAGTAATGATATGGCTCAAGACAGAGGGTGAGAATGTAATTGAAACATCATTTTCATCTGATCCGTGTTATTTCTGCACAGCTGCCGGAAGTGCAGTATCAGAAATGGCCAGAAATAAAACTATCAGTGACCTCAAGGCAATTGACCGGGAACAAGTACTTCAATTTCTGCATGGCCTTCCTGAGGATTCCTACAAGTGTATTGATCTCGCTGTAGATGCGATTCATGCTGCAGCAGACGATGCAGAGCATTTTGTTCCTCTTGCTTAAGATAAACAAGGAGTATTGATCGATGAAGGCTTTATTAAGTGGTAATGAAGCAATAGCACTTGGCGCCTATCATGCAGGTATCAGAGTTGCTACTGCTTATCCTGGGACTCCTTCAACGGAGATCCTTACTGAACTCGCAAAGCATGATGATATTTATGCAGAATGGTCCACGAATGAAAAGGTAGCAATGGAAGTTGCAATCGGTTCATCATACGCCGGTGCCAGGACCATTGTTTCAATGAAACATGTCGGTCTCAATGTGGCCAGTGACCCGTTCATGGCTGTTGCAGCAACAGGTGTCAACGGAGGTCTGGTTGTAGTTACAGCTGACGATCCAGGTATTGGAAGCTCACAGAATGAACAGGATAACCGATATTACGGTAAACTTGCCGGTATTCCTGTTCTGGAGCCTAATGACAGCCAGAGTGCTTATGATCTGACTATGTATGCATTTGAATTAAGTGAAAAGTATGACACTCCTGTGATTCTGCGTTCAACGACCAGAATCTCTCATTCAAAAGCTGTTGTTGAGACTGACAGGGAACGACCGCAGAATCTTCCTGCGCTTGGATTTAAATTCAATGCCAAGAAACTTGTTACTTTACCCGCCCATGCCAGAGAACTTCACAAGGTTAATGTAGAGAGACTTAGAAAACTGGCTGAAGCAAGTGATGAATATGAAGGCAATGAAGAGATCTTCAGATCACCGGACTTCGGTATCATCACTGCCGGTATTTCATATCAGCACGCTATGCAGATTTTCCCTGATGCATCATATCTTAAACTGACTTTCAGCTATCCTTTGCCCGAAAATAAGATCAGAGATTTTGCTTCCAAGGTAAAGAAGGTTATCGTCATTGAAGAATTAGAGCCGATTATGGAAGAACAGATCAAGGCTATGGGTATCGATGTGGAAGGCAAGAAATATCTTCCTCTCTGCGGAGAACTCAGTGCAGATATCATCCGAAAGGCTGCAAAAGCCGCAGATTGGCCCGGGAACCTTGAACACAATGATAATCTCGAACCGGATTATTTCCCGCCCAGAGCGCCAGCTCTTTGCCCTGGATGTCCTCATGTCGGTCTTTTCTATACTCTCAGTAATCTTGCTATTCGAAGAGCTGATGATGATAAAAAACTCATCATCAATGGCGATATCGGATGCTATACTCTTGGCGCACAGCCTCCTTTGAATGCAATGGATGCATGTGGATGCATGGGTGCCGGAATCGGTTACTCACAGGGCATGTATCATGCCGGATTAAACCAGAAGACAGTATCTCTTATCGGTGACTCAACATTCCTTCATTCCGGTATGACCACACTTCTCAATGCTGTTTATAATAAAGCTGAAGGGCTTACTATCATTCTTGATAACTCAATTACCGCAATGACAGGTCATCAGCCTCATCCTGCCTGTCCTTATACTGCCCAGCGTAAGCCGACAAAAGCAGTTGATTTGGTTGCTGTCTGCAGGGCACTCGGTGCCGATTCAGTCGAAACAGTTAATGCTTTTGATATGAAGGCTCTGAAAGATGCTGTTACCTCTAATCTTGAGAAGAGCGGTGTCAATGTTCTTATCGTTATGGGCAGATGTGCTGCAATCAATAAAGAAGGACGTGGGCAGAAGATGTTCTGCAGCCCGTTTGATTGTGTGAAATGCGGTACCTGTCTTAAACTCGGATGCCCGGCTCTCAAGATCGGTTCCAACGGAACTGTTGAAATCGATCAGGATCTATGCTTTGGAGAAAATTGTGCCATATGTGCACAGGTCTGTCCGAAGCATGCTATTTCTAAACTTGATGGAGGAAATTAGAAATGGATATTGAGCACGGATTTGATATTGTATTAGTCGGTGTCGGAGGACAGGGCGTTGTTCTTGCCAGCGATATCCTTTCTGAAGTTGCAATGAGAAACGGGTATGATGTCAAAAAGACTGATACCCTTGGAATGGCTCAGCGGGGCGGCAGTGTAGTATCCAATGTAAGAATAGCTCCGAAGATTTATTCACCTATTATTGATCGGGGAGATGCCAATTTCCTCGTCGGTTTTGAAAAGCTTGAAACTGTAAGATATGCAGATATGCTCCGAACTGACGGGGTTACATTGATGAACGATTCTAAGATTGATCCCGTTTCTGTCAGTACAGGAAAAGGAGAATATCCTTCTGATCAGGCGATTGATGCTGAAATTGCCAAATATGCTGATAATACCATCAAGTTCGACGCAACCGAAAAGAGCCACGAACTTGGAAACGTCAAGGTCCTTAATACGATCATGCTTGGAGCATTGTCATTCTTCCTTCCGTTTTCTGTCAGCAAATGGAATGAAGTTTTGGCGGAAAGACTTCCTGCAAAGGTTGTGGATATAAACCTTGATGCATTTAAAGCCGGTAGAGCTATCATTCTTGATATCATCAGTCGTGCTGAACCTGCCGACTTAAGTGGTGATGTTGAAGAAGAAAAAGAAGAAAATAATCAGTATTATATGTAATATTTAAAAAAGCAGTCGTCAGACTGCGAGATTTACAAAGTCTCAAATAATGGCCAATATTATATAAAACAATATAACATTGGCCATTACTGTTTTCAGAGCTTATTTTTTGATTCTGTTGCCTGTCCGGTGTTCATATATAGTTGTAAAAGGAAAGACCTCAGATTCCCATTATATCTGAGGCCTTTCACACCCAAGGAGGAGTTCTGATAAAGGTTTTTGCCTTTACTTTTTATGGACCAGTTCTTTTCCGCATTTGAATGCGGGTGCAAGGATTTCGCTTAGTGTCTGATAAGCGTTAACGGGACCAGGGGAGTAAACCAATGGCTTTATTATATTTATATCAAGCTGGCCGTCTGTGAAACAGTTTTCTGAAACGAAAGTGTCTACAACTTCGCCCAGCAGCAAATTGTGGCTCCCGAGTTCAATATTATTGATCAATTTACATTCCAGGTTGATAGGGCATTCTTCGATCATCGGAGCCGTTTCCAGATGCCCGTAAAAAATAGAGTATTCGCAGACTTCGATTTTGTTCTTTTTCTTGCCGCTGACAATACCGCAGTAGTCTGCCTGGACTGCCATGTCTGCATTTGGAACATTGACGGAGAAGGTCTCATTCTCCTGAATGCCCAGATATGAATATCTTGAAGGACGGACTGCAATGGAAATAATCGGCGGGTTGCCGCATGCCACTCCGCCCCATGCACATGTCATAACATTGGGTTTTCCATTGACCATGGAGCCGATCAGAAAAGACGGCATAGGGAAAACCAATGTAGATGGGCCGAGTGATTTTTTCTCCATTGCAAACCTCCTTTTGTTTTCAAAATTTACGGGGCGAGGATTATTAAGTTGGGCCTCGCCCCGATAGAGAGAGCTTAATTATTGATTACCAGGCGCGTCGGGTTGAATATGCCTGCTGACCGTAGCTGGGTCTTACTGAGTAGGTGCTGCCGTATGAACTGTAGGGGTTGACATTCTGTGCAGAGTATGACTGCGGAGCAGCTACACGACGGCTTGAATAACCGGACTGTGTTCGTAAGAATGAAGGTATATCAAGTTCAGTTTCGCTTCGCATGTCGCGGACAGCCTGAACGTTCTTAACATATGAATTAGTCTGAGAATATGCGTCTTCTGCTGTTTCTTCAATATAAGCGTCTGCAGTGTCGAAACCGGTGGCGATCAGTGTCATTCTGACCTCATCGCCCATGTCGTCATCAGTCATAACACCGAATATGATGTTTGCATCTGAATCCACCTGGCTTCTGATATATTCGGCTGCTTCATTTACTTCATATAATGTGAGTGAGCTGCTGCCGACAACATTGAACATAATACCCTTTGAACCTTCGATTGAACCGGTAAGAAGGGGACTGTGAAGAGCATTATATGCTGCATCCATGACTCGCTTGTCACCTACGCCTCGTCCGATTGACATCCATGCAGGTCCTGCGTTTGACATGATTGATCTGACATCAGCGAAGTCAAGATTGATAAGACCGGGCATTGTAATAACTTCAGCGATTGCCTGGACACCATTGCATAATACGCCGTCAGCTACTCTGAAGGCTTCATCAACACTGATCTGTGTTGATTCCTGACAAATATCGAATAATCGCTGGTTTGGAACAACTACAAGTGTATCGACATTGGGGATAAGTGCCTGCAGACCTTCTTCTGCATTCTGGGCACGGACCTGACCTTCAAAATCAAAGGGTCGGGTAACTATGGCAATTGTAAGAGCGCCTGCTTTCTTTGCCATTTCAGCGACAACAGGGGCTGAACCGGTACCGGTACCGCCACCCATACCTGCTGCAACAAAGACCATATCGCTGCCTTCAACAAGGTTCTGGATTTCTCTGATGCTTTCTTCTGCAGCTTCTTTGCCGACCTCATGCTTGCCGCCTGCACCGAGACCACGGGTGCATCGTGCACCTAACTGGATCTTGATGGGGGCCTTGCATGTTGCCAGGTGCTGTGAATCAGTATTGACTACTGCAAATTCAACACCGTGAATTCCTGATTCGACCATTCGTGAAACTGCATTGCTTCCTGCGCCTCCGCAGCCGACGACTTTGATTTTTGCTCCGCTCTGAAAGAACTTGGGTTGCTCCATTGTCTTACTCCTTCTTTAACTTCTTCTAATGGGATTTATTTAATTTGAGTTCAGGGTCCACAATAATGTTCCGACTACAGTTGCAAAACACGGCTCAAACAGATTGTCGGATACACCGACTAAATCTGGGGGAGTACCGATACGAACAGGTAGTCGGGCAATATCAGCAGCCAGATTTTCAATACCGGGCATATTTGTCGCACCGCCCGTAAGAACAATACCGGCTCTCATACTGTTGTATAGTTCATCAGGAAGTTCGAGCATGATGAGTCGCATAAGTTCATCAAGTCTGGACTTAGTGATGTCATAAAGATCTTTGTAGGGAATGGCATATCCGTTCTCATTGATAACTCTTTCGAAGATCGCCTGATCACTGGGATCAACGCCGACATACTGGCATTTCAGAGATTCAGCAAAATCCTCGGGAATATTGAGACCGACAGCAATGTCATGAGTGATGGATGAACCGCCGACAGGAATAGTGGTGGTTCTGACAATATAACCGTCTTTGAAGATGGCAATGTCGGTCGTTCCGGCTCCGATGTCTGCCATGATCACGCCGCTCTGTCTTTCATCTTCTGTAAGTACTGCTTCGGATGAAGCCAGAGGTGCATAGATTATCTGTTCGACATTTGAACCGGCACCGCGGACACTCTTGGTAAGGTTTTCAAGAGTTGAATAGGGGGCAGTTACGATATGGGCATCGCAGTCGAGTCTGAAACCATGCATGCCGCGGGGATCCTTGATGCCTTCCTGCTTGTCGATGGCGTATCGCTGGGGGATAAGGTGGAGAAGGGTGGTTTCATCTTCATCGTTTTCATCAGTCTGTTTAACGATATCAAGAACTCGGTCCACATCATCTTCGGTGATGATCTGTTTTCTGTTGCTGACGGCGATGACGCCTCTTTTATTAAAGGAAGATATATTATTGCTGCTGGCATTTACATATACATTGCTTGCTTTCATGCCGGCAGACTGTTCTGCTGCTTTGATTGCTTTTTTGATCGAAACCTTGGCTGCGTCAAGATTGGTGACTAAACCTTTCTGAACACCGACAGAAGGGGCACATCCGACTCCGAGGATTCGGAGATCTTCGCCGTCTGCAGTGTCAGCCATAACACAACAAATTTTGCTGCTGCCTACATCCAGTGCTGCAAAATTTCGTCTTTTCATCAGGTTCCTCCAGTCTTTCTCACTGTCTCTTCATCTTCCGGATTTTTGTCCGGGGTGAATTTGTGCATTATTATTACGCACACGCAAAGCTACCTTCAAAAACTGTCGATAATTGTCCAAAGTTGTCCGTAAATTGAAAATTGTCTGGACAAAATTCATTGAAAAACAACAGTGATTTGTCTAGAATAAAGAGGCTATGAACAGTGATTTGTCCGCTAAATATATGAATCCTCCTTGTGTTTCATGGAAGACTTTCTTCAATTTTCTTTTATCTCTTGCAGACAAAATCCCTGCCAGGATAGACAGGAGCTGCTGGTCGCAGCTGCTCAGCGGATCCAATGGAAAAGCTGTGGTCAATGCCATGCGGTTTCTTGATCTGATCGATAATACTGATGCCCCGACAGAGAGACTTAAATCATTCCTGAAGTCCAATGCTTCAGAACGTATTAATATTATGAATAAGATTCTGACTAACTCCTATGATGCAGCTTTCAATAAGAAGTTCAGTCTGGTCAATGCTACTCAGAGCCAGTTATATGAATATTTCAAATCAACCTGCGGTCTTTCCAAAGAGGATTCAGATAAATGTATGAAATTCATTGCAGGCGGAAGTACTTATTCCTATATAACACTGGCAAGCGGTGCAGACAAAAATCATAAGAAGAAAACAGCTGTAAAGACTATTCGGAATGCCGAAAATGATACGGACAAAACAGCTGATAATTTGTCCGAAAATCAAGAAAAATCTGTCCAATCAGCTAAGCCTCTTGAACGTTCACTTGTTGAAAAACTGCCTGAATTCAGAGACGACTGGCCTTATGAAATGAAAATGGCCTGGTTCAAATTATCCCAGTCAATTGTTGATTCTGTACTGAAATAAAAGAGAACGTAATAACACTGTATCGATAAAATCTTTGGAATTTTGAAGAGGATTCTTCATGGCGACCTAGGGGGGATTTGAACCCCCGATCTCCACCGTGACAGGGTGGCATGTTAGACCACTACACCACTAGGCCGTACGATTTGATATATTATCAAAGTGAAAATTTCTTGTCAATTAAACCATGTCCAGAGAGTTATCATTGCTGAGAAATTCCCATATATTCATATGTTTGTATCCGAACATAAGACTTCCTGATTCAACATCATCTGTTGTGATCACAATCTTCTTGTATCCGTCATCCAGTCCTCTGAAAGGAGTTATTTCCTCTTTTTCCCGGGCAGCTGTAAGAGTTTCGCTAACCTGCAGGTAATAACGGTAATTATTTTTTATCGCTACAAACTTTATTTCCTTGTCATTGTTCTTTCCTGCATACAGGGTAAATCCTCTTCTTATCAGCTCAATGCATACAATGTTCTCGTAAGTCTGCTGTATATCGATTGTGTGGCTTTTTAAATAACCGAACATGGCATCAGTCAGATAATACTTATTTTTCGTTTTGAGGACACTGTCTTTCTTTATATCGTAACGGTTAACTTTCTGGAAAATGTGTGAATCCGTAAGATATGAAATATATGATGCAACTGTATCATCCGTTGCTTTCTCATAACCGTTTTTCTTCATTTCCTCAGAAATGGCATAAGCGCTTACATAATCTCCCTGATTGTTGATCAGGTATCTGAGTACTGCTCTGAATAAGGTTTTGTTTCTTATGCCGTATTTATCATATATGTCCTTTTTAAGGATGCTGTTGCGTAAGACTGCCAGTTTTTCTGCTTTCTGATCATTGTTCAGATAAACAAGAGAAGGGTAGCTGCCATACCTTGTGTAATCATCAAATACCGATTTGATATTGGTCTTGAGACATGCGGCATATTCAACTATTGATAAAGGTAGTACCTGTATTACTGAAGTATTCTTGATGTTTGAATTGGCAATGGAATCAAAAGATGAGACCAGATAAATGTCATGCTCATTTCTCAGGTTTTCAACGACTTTTTCGTAGCCGTTTATATACTGGGGTTCATCAATGATTATTCTGTAGCGTAATCCGAATCGTATTCTGTTATCGATGTATTTCTGCAGGGTTTCACTGTCGGGGGAATACCGTTCTGCAAGATACTCGGCATCAATATGTATAAAGCTGTCAGATCTGACTCCGGCAGAGATCAGGCAGAAATAAAACAGTTCCTTCATGAGAATTGTTTTGCCGACACCTCTTAATCCGTGGATTATTTTGACATCGGTGTTGTTGACATTTTCCATAAGCCAGTCGATATACTGAGTTCTCTGAAGATTCATGGTTATTCCTCCTCAAGTGATACTTTTATATTTATAAACCGAAATACCTCTTTTTAGCAATAAATATTTCGAAATTTAGTATTAAATTACTGCAGTTTATGAGTGATTTCATGCTTTCAATCAATGACTGTCATGCAAAAAAAAGTATATGTAAACCAGACTGCGGTTTATCTGAAACAATGGTTGCTATTATATATATTTTACGCCGTGCTATATTAGATAATTAATTCTGTCCGTAAAATAGAATCGTAAAATATTGTACTCCTGTGAAATCTCGGACATTGAAAAGGGGTAATTAGAGGATCAGGTATCTTGTTTAAAAGTCAGAAATACGCCTGGGTTATATGCGTTCTCGGCTCGCTTGCGATGTTCTGTTCCATGGGCATATGCAGCAATATGCTGTCTTATTTTCTGCCTTATATTGAACAGACCGGTATTAGTCACAGCGCTGGATCATCACTTATTTCGGTCAGATGTGTGTTTTCTCTCTTGGCGCTTTTCTTTATTAATCGTTACTTTAAAGTTCTGGGGCTCCGAATGGGGCTTTTTATTTCGATGATTCTCGTTGCTGCATCATCTTTCTTATATTCCATATCTGATTCTGCATTGATGTATCAGGTTGCAACTGCAGTAGGCGGGGTAGGTTATGCACTCGGTGGCCTCGTTCCTGTATCCATCTTAGTAAAGAAATGGTTTAAAGATCATTTGGGCGTTGCTATGGCAATCGCTACCATTGGCAGTAGTCTTGCCAGTGTCATATTACCGCCGATCATGGAAAAAGTATTGAATGCTGTCGGTCTTTCCAATACATATCTTGTCCTTGCTGCTTTTACGATGTTTGTAGCTTTGCTGATGATTATTTTCCTCCGCAATGATCCTGCGGAATTCGGCCTTGAGCCTTATACAGATCAAAACAATTCAAAAATCAAGACAATGAACTTCAATACGAAGCAAATGTCAAATCTGGGGCTTGTACTGATTCTCTTGACACTGTTTCTCACCTGTGGCGTTGCACAGTCTGGTATAGGGCATATTAGCGTTCTGGCAGAGTCTACCGGATATGGAGGGGATATCAGATCTTTGATGTTAAGCGTCTTTGGTCTTTCTTCTATTTTTGCTAAGCTTGTCTTCGGAGAGATAGTTGATTATTTCGGTACAAAACGTGCTTCACAGATACTTTATCTCATCATTATTGGTGGTTGTTTTACTACTTTCTTCATGAATGGGGACTCTTTGTGGCCTTGTTTTGCTGTAAGTGTCATGTTTGGTTTGGGCTTTACGGTAACAACTGTTGGCATATCATTATGGGCAGTTGAATTGTCTGATGCCCCCAGTTATGAAAGAACACTTAAGGTCTTCCAAATTGTCATAGCTATTGGCGGCATACTTTTTGGAGTTATTCCCGGCTTATTCTATGAACGCTTCGGTGATTACATACTTGTTTATGAAGCTTTCGGTGTTCTCACCATTATAGCTGTCATTTTTTTAACGCTGACGTACCGAAGAGAAATCGGCAAATAACATCGTTAATGACAGATGTAAGCCAAAACGTTTTTTTATGCTAAAATCTCAGCATCATGTATTTAAAACGTATACAGGTAGGATTTCTCCAGGAAAACTGTTATCTGGTAGGTGCAGAATATGCGATGTTCTGTGCTGTTATTGATCCCGGTGACGAATTTGAAAAGATCGATAAAATCCTTACTGATGACTGTAAAACTCCTTCTCTGATCCTTCTTACTCATGCTCATCCCGATCATTACGGAGCAGTATTTGAACTTAAACAGAAATATCCTGAAGCAAGAATATGCATGCATAAGGACGATATTGATCTATATGCAGATCCTACAATGCGTAGGCTTCTTGGATATGGTGAAATGAAGATCCAGCCTGTTGATCAGAAACTGGAAGACGGAGATGTTTTAGGATTGGGAGGCGGTATTCAGATTACCGCCAGACATACTCCGGGACATACTCCGGGCGGAGTCTGTTTTTCTACCTATGGTCTGCTGTTTACAGGCGACACTTTATTCAGAGGCAGTATTGGAAGAACAGATTACATCGGCGGAAACTATGATGAGATCATTAAAAGTGTCAATGATGTGATAATGGGATATCCTGATGAGATAATTGTTTATCCCGGACACGGACCGTCCAGCAGCATTCAAATAGAAAGATCTTCCAATCCTTTTGTCATTAAGCAATGATTATCCTTTACCAATAATCTGATTCAGTTGCTACAATGATATCAAATGAGTTTTAAGGGGACATTATGGGATCACTGAGTTTTGGAATGATTGCATCTGCTTTTTCTGCAGGTCTGCTTTCTTTCTTTTCCCCATGTACTTTCCCGCTTCTTCCCGTATACATCGGCTACTTTGCTTCAGATGATCTGCCGGAAGAAACTCCTTACAGGACCAGACTGATTTCAAAGCTGCTGAAGACTCTGCTCTTTGTAGCCGGCATTTGTGTCGTATTTGTTCTTCTCGGATTTGGAGCCGGTGCCATAGGTAAAGCTCTGTCCAGCGTTTACTTCACGATTGCCTGTGGAATAATTGTATTCATTTTCGGACTTCAGTATGCAGAAATCATCAATATTCCTTTCCTTATGCAGGAAAAACGTTTCGATATGAGCAAGGCTGCCAGCAAAGGTATCTGGTGGGCATTTCTGCTTGGTGTAATGTTCTCATTCGGATGGACTCCGTGTGTCGGACCTGTACTTGCCACTGTGCTTGGTATGACTGCACAGAATGGTGATGTTCTGCAGGGAGGCATTCTTCTCTTCATATATGCATTGGGACTGAGTATTCCTTTCCTCGTACTGAGTGCAGGGTCAGCAACATTGATAGCCAGGATTAAAGGCTTGACTAAATATCTTCCAATAATTAAGAAAATAGGCGGAGTAATTATTGCTCTGATGGGTCTGTGGATGATCTTTTCTTCCATCAGCGCTGTAGCTCCGGATAATTCCGGCAACAATGAATCATCTCCAAATAATAATAATATGGCTCTTGAAGAATTTATTCTTCCGGCAATGAACGGAGACGTTGTGACTTTGTCAGATTACCGCGGCAAACCCGTATACATCGATTTCTGGACGACCTGGTGTCCGTACTGTATCGTCAATATTCAGGAATTCAATTCTTTTGCCAACAGAATAAATGCCGGAGATAATTATGTTGTTCTGTCGGTAGTTACTCCCGGTTATTACCGGGAAATGTCCGAGGAAAAACTCAGGGAATGGGTTGCTGAGCAAAATCTTGATTTCCCGATGCTCTTGGATTATAACGTCAGCATTACCAGACATTATGGTATCAATACTTATCCGACCGGAGTTTATATTGCTCCTGACGGGCAGCTGGCAGAGATACATGTCGGTTATTCAAGTCTTTCCGTCATAGAATCAAAACTTGAAGCATTGAAATAGTTCCTGCTGTTTCCTGTTTCTGAGACAGTTTCAGAGAGATGTACTCATTTACCTTTGACAAAGGTTTTATTGTCTGATTTTGGTTATAGTGGGCTCTGGTTCAGCCTGTCAGATATCTTCTTCCTTATCATTTTATTTGTATGATAAAAGATACAAAAAAGGCATGTTCTTCGGAGAACATGCCTTTTGAAATATACCGGATAATCAGAATTAGAATAAGCCGGTGAAGTTAGCGATGACAGGAGCAAGAACTACTGCGATGATTGAAGCTAACTTGATCATAATGTTGAGAGCAGGACCGGAGGTGTCCTTCATAGGATCACCGACGGTGTCACCAATAACGGTAGATTTGTGAGTATCGGATCCCTTACCGCCGAATGCACCAGTTTCAACATATTTCTTAGCGTTATCCCATGAACCGCCGGCGTTGGAGAAGGTGATGGCAAGGATGAAACCGACTACGGTTGAACCTGTAAGGAAGCCGGCAAGACCCTGTTTGCCAAGTACGAAGCCGATGACGATAGGTGACAGAACTGTGATAACACCGGGGAGGATCATCTCTTTGAGTGAATCACGGGTACAGATGTCGACGCATCGTTTGTAATCAGCTTTTGCTTTACCTTCAAGAAGACCGGGGATTTCCTTGAACTGTCGTCGAACTTCATTGACGATTGAGTAGCCGGTCTTGCCGACAGCATTCATTGTCAGAGCACAGAATACTGCAGGGAGCAAAGCACCGAGGAAGAGACCTACGATGATATTTGCATCAAGCAGGTTGACTTCATCAGCTTTAAGGCCGACTGCCTGAGTGTATGAAAGAAGAAGTGCGAGTGAAGTAAGAGCAGCAGAACCGACTGCGAAACCTTTACCGGTTGCAGCAGTGGTGTTGCCTAATGAATCAAGAGCATCGGTACGATCACGGATTTCGTGAGGTAAGCCTGACATTTCGACCAGACCGCCTGCGTTATCTGCGATAGGACCATATGCATCAGTTGCATCCTGGATACCCAAAGTGGCAAGCATACCGACACCTGCGATTGCAACGCCGTATACACCGCCGAAGTAGTGGGCAAGAAGAATTGCGATACCAACAATGACAACAGGAGGAAGGGTGCTCATTAAACCATTAGCGAAACCGCTGATGATTACTGTGGCGGCACCGGTCTGACCTGATTTGGAAACATTCTTGGTAGGATTGTAAACGTAAGAAGTGTAGTAGTTGGTGGATTCACCGATGAGTACACCGGCAACCAGACCGCTTAAGATTGCCCAGAAGATGTTCAGATTAACATCGAGGAACCAGACAATCAGGAATGCAAAGATTGCAGCAAGAATGGCTGCGGACCAGGTACCCTTTCGAAGTGCATTGAGAAGGGCAGTCATCTGTAATTTTTCGCCTACACGAACGAGGAAGATACCGATCAATGATGCAATGATACCTGCACCTGCGATCAGCATGGGAAGAACACATGCAAGTTCTTTTGAACCGACGAGTGTTGTTCCTGATTCACCTGCTATGAGTGCAACAGCACTGAGGGTAACGGTGGCGATGATTGAATCAACATATGATTCGAAAAGGTCAGCGCCCATACCTGCAACATCACCTACGTTGTCACCGACGCAGTCTGCAATAACAGCGGCGTTTCGGGGATCATCTTCAGGGATGTTCTGTTCAACCTTACCTACGATATCAGCACCGGTATCAGCAGCTTTGGTGAAAATACCACCGCCGACACGGGAGAAGATAGCTACGGTTGAAGCACCGAAGCCATAGGCAGGGATGATTGCCAGGAACTGATCAGTGTTGTAGAAAGCCAGGAAAAGAATACTTAAACCGAGTAAACCAATGCTTACAACGGAAAGACCCATAACTGAGCCGGCGCGGAATGCGACTTTAAGACCGCTGTTAAGGCTCTTTTCAGCAGCAGTGGCAGTTCGTGAGTTTGAGTTGGTAGCAATCTTCATGCCGATAAAACCGGACAGACCGGATGTTATAGCACCGAAGAGGAATGTTACGCCAACTCTCCATCCGAGGGATGGAACAACAGTGAGAATGATGAATACTACTGCAACAAAAATTGCGAGTAATTTGTATTCACGGCCGAGGAATGCGCTAGCGCCCTCACGAATGGCTTTAGCGATTACAGCGACCTTATCGCCTTCCTTCTGCTTGGTTACCCACCATGCAAAGTAGGCAGCTACACCAATGCCGAGGATGGCGACGATAACGGTTAGCCAAATCCAAATTCCTTCCAAAATTTATTCTACCTCCGATTAAGATTTTTATAGAACAAAGGCTATTTTACTATCAAATGGCTTTTTTGACTACTTATTCGTATTTTTCGGTTGTTATTGCTTGTTCTGAAGCAGATCTTCGAGTCTTTTCTGCTGAATAGTAAGAGTGATATCGCTTCTGGTTTTTTCCATAACAGATCTCAGAATGTCAGTAGTTCTTCTGAGTCCGCCTGTAATACCATCAGGGAAGTCCATGGTTACCAGGACGTTATATACACAGTCCATGCTGTTGAGCAATTCTTCACCACGTGAAAAATCTCCGGCACGGAATCCGTCAAGGATATATCTTCTAAGCTCATTTGCGGCTTCTCCCAGTCCGTTGAGATATGCCGAATTGTCGATTCCGAGGTCTTTTGGAGTGGGCAGTGCAGATCCTGTGACAAGAGCTAATACTAGATTTGATTCTGCAAATTCCTTCTGCGCATCCCACAGATAGTGAGTGTTCTGTATCTCGTTCACGGAGCTGAGATGGGCGACACATTCATCCAGAAGTTTTTTTCCGTTTTCGATCTGGATCTTTGCATCATCAAACTCGTGACGATGGATCGCTCTGATCGTTTTTGATGCATATCTTATGATCTCACGCGATTTAGTGATGGTGAATTCCCTGGCAGCATCCTGTTCGATGAACTCCTGTCTTATTTCTTCAGAGATTTTATCAAGCTGTTCCTGTATTTCCATTATCTTTTCCTGTTTTTAAACTATTTTTTACTGATCGTTTTTATCAGATCTATCGCTGCCTGAAGAGGGGATTCTGCGCATAAAACGGCACTGATCACCGCAACTGAATCTGCTCCGAGATCAATGAGCTCCCTGGCATTGCTTTTTTTGATTCCTCCGATTGCAACGATCGGTATGTCTAATTCCTTGCGTATATCAGATATCAGTTCTTTGCCTGTCACGACAGCATCGGTCTTGGATGGGGTGGCATATATCGCGCCGACTCCGATATAATCTGCTCCGTCTATTTTTGCCTTTCTGGCTTCCTCAATGTGTGAGACAGATACCCCTAGTATCTTGTCTATTCCCAGCAATTCACGTGCAGTCTTTGCCGGCATGTCCGACTGCCCGACATGCAGTCCGTCTGCATCAGCTGCCAGCGCAACATCCAATCTGTCATTTATAATGAGCAGGGCATTATGTCTGTGACAGAGCTTTGTCAGTTTTTCAGCCAGTTCAATAAAATCTCTGGTTTCATAATCTTTAGCTCTGAGCTGAATGACTTTTGTTCCCGCTCTCAGAATTTCATTTGTCAGTTTGAGCGGATCCCGTCCATTCAGCACATCTGTATCCAGGACAACATAGAGGCCTGTCAGTAACTGTACACTATCCAGTCTTGTTAAACGGGATAACAATTGTTTTTCAATGGAATAGACCTGAAATCTCATTTCCTGGAATAAACCGGATTCTATCTGTGACCCGGGGATTTTTGCGACCTCCTCAAGAACTCTTAAGCTTTCTTCTGCTCGTCTTGAATTCGCGACCACGCTTTGATAGAAGGTGCGGTTCTGAACTTCATATTTCATATCAAATCCGACATCATTTTGTTCGTCTCTCGCATTAACGAATGTCTTTTTTGTGTCGGGGTTTGTAACTGAAACCTTGTGTCTCAGGTTTTTCAGTTCAGATGACAGTCTTGCATCATCCAGGGCAAAACGGGCAATTTCTTCAAGATAGCGGAGAGCTTCTCCAAGTCGGTTGAGATTCGCATCGATTATTCGAAACGTACCTTTATTAGCACTAGTATTCATAGCATGCATATTCTATCACAACGCGTAGTTATTGAAATTAGGTAAATGATTTTTTTATATTGGAATGAAACATGATACAGGTGTATTTTTGACTAAAATCGATTTTGTCAATTACAGTCACAATTCTATTCATAAACTTAATAAATAATTCTTTATTTTATTTAGAGACCGATATATAATAGGCGCAAAGAGGCCTTTATCGGCCAATAGATTTTTTCACAAAGGAGTTCTTTTATGGGAAAGTTTGTAATCAGTAATTCAAAGAATGGCGGTTTCGTATTCAATCTCAAGGCTACCAATGGTGAAATTATTGCAACATCAGAAGTCTACAAGACAATCGATACTTGCAAGAACGGTATCAAGAGCGTACAGACCAATGCTCCTAAAGCTCCGATCGAGAATCAGACTGTAGCAGGTTATGAACCGGTAAAGAATCCTAAATTCGAAGTTTACAAGGACAAAGCAGGCGAATTCAGATTCCGATTGAAGGCCAGCAATGGTCAGGTTATTGCAGTTGGCGAAGGCTACAAGACTGAAAAGAACTGTTTGAATGGTATCGCAAGCATCAAGAAGAATGCTCCTGGTGCCGAAGTTGTCCTTCCCTAATTAGTCGATTAATTTAGAAAAAGCGAACACAGCGTTGTGTTCGCTTTTTTTTTGCAGACATGTGTATCATTGAAGAAGCATTGATAACAGTTAATTGTTTACATATTGTACTGAGTTTACGGTAATACCGTAATTGGTAACGATGTGTGGATCGGGCAGAATGCAGTGATTCTTCCCGGAGTAAACATCGGCGACGGAGCAATCATTGGAGCTAACAGTGTTGTCGGCAGTAATATTTCTCCCTATACCATAGTGGCAGGAAACCCGGCAAATGTCATAAGAAAACGATTTGATGAAGAATTGATCGATCTGATGCTTCGCTTCAAATGGTGGGATAAAAGAATCACAGAAATCAATGAGCTGATTCCTATCCTGACGTGCAGCGATTTGGAAAAGGTTAGAGAGGAATTGAAGGCAAAACTATGATCATCCTGATAACAGGTGCATCACACACCGGAAAAACGCTTCTGGCACAAAAGATGCTCGAAAAATACAATTATTCGTATCTGTCCATCGATCATCTGAAAATGGGACTGATTCGGAGTGGAAATACCAATCTCACCCCTGAAGACGATGATGAGTTAACAGGGTATCTTTGGCCAATCGTCCGAGAAATGATAAAGACCGCAATCGAGAATGAGCAAAACCTTATTGTGGAGGGCTGCTATATTCCGTTTGATTGGCGGACGGATTTTGATGACAAGTATCTGGGAAACATTCGATTTATATGCCTTGCAATGACGACTAAATACATTGATGTACATTTTGATGAGATAAAAGCACATGCTTCTGATATTGAATCAAGGTTTGAAGACGAGTATATTACGGTTCAGCAGCTGAGAGAAGATAATCAGGCGTACATTAGGGGCTGCTATGAGAATGGCGAGTCTGTCGCTCTGATCGACGAGGATTATGAACAAGTAATAGAGCTACTTTTGAAATGACCAACTTCATTGTTCAGACAGACCAAGGCTCCCACACTGCCATCAAGCGGCGGAGGGGAGCCAAGAAAGAGAGCATAGAATATGACGTTTGAAACAGAGAGACTCATTCTGCGTCCGTGGGAAGAAACGGATGCTGAGGAATGTTATAGATACGCACAAGATCCACAGGTTGGACCAATAGCGGGCTGGGCAGCGCATACCAGTGTTGAAAATAGTAGAGAGATCATAAAAACAGTCTTGTCTGCGCCGGAAACATATGCCGTGGTACTCAAAACCACTGGATTGCCGGTTGGCAGTATCGGCCTGATGCTCGGCAAAGCAAGCAATATAGGTCTTCCTGATTCTGAAGGGGAAATCGGCTACTGGATTGGAGTCCCGTATTGGGGACAAGGTCTGATACCGGAAGCGGTCCGGGAGCTAATGAGATACGGCTTTGAAGAGTTGAAACTCGAAAAAATGTGGTGCGGATATTTTGATGGAAATGAAAAATCAAAACGCGTTCAGGAAAAATGTGGCTTCCGATATCATCACACGAAGGAAAACGTTCCTTGTGCCATAGAGGGATTGTTGCGGACAGAGCATATTACTTCTATTACAAAAGAAGAATGGTCGTCAAGTAGTAAATAAAGACAGACGCATCATGGCTCCCAAACTGCCATCATAGGTAGTAATGAAGCCTCGTTTTATGCTTCGATGTCGATTATGATGCCGGATGGGGGTCATTGTTTTTTTCATGGATTATTAACATTCAAATGTTGGAGGTGTTTTTATGAATAACAAAGGCATTGGTGCAATATTCTGTTTGATCTCAGCCGTTTTAACAAGTGCACGATATATAGCGGCTGCGACTTTCATGAGTAGTGTGACGAGTTGGGATAGTTCATTGTTTCAAGCTGGATTAAGTTACGTTGGCTCTCCACTGAAAATAACGGCCATGATTGCGCTCATTGTAGGCATTTGCTTCTTGGTGTATGGAGTATTACAGGATTTCAAAAAACAGGACAAATGAAGCACACATTCCAGTTTATCTATTTGTTTCTAAATCAGTAATTTACTGAGACTGTTTTATTATTTAGGATAAACGAAGGGGCAGAAAAGCATCTTCTGTTGAGTATGATACAGAGGGATGATATATGGTAGCAGACACTTTCTAATTATCAATCCGAAATGAATAAAAGAGAACTTGCAGAAAGATACAGAATATGCCATATGGCGGAAAATCAACTAATTATTGGTTTAATGTATATCATGTCTTTGGTATAATCAGCCGTGAAGAATATGAGACATTATTAGAGTAATATAGCAAAATCAGATAATTGCTGATTGCCTCGAGTAATACGGCAAATAGAAATGCTGAAACCTCGTATTATAATGACATCGTATCCTGAAAAGAAGCGAAGCAGTGTCTGAAGAAAAAAGGAGATGCCGTATGAACAACAGTGTGGAACCGGATAAAAGAAAACAAATTCGTATTGGACTAAACAGTTCCTCCCAGGGTATTTCTATGATTGCCCTGATTATCGTAGCTGCTTTTGAGATTATGATGCTGGGGTATTCGGTCCTAAACGTCGAATTGTACGGGCCTTATCTGTTGAGATATCGTCTATTTTACGCTTCTCTTCTGGTCGTGGCTCTTGCATATATCGGTTTGAATGTGTTTGTAAAAAGGGATATTGAACGCAGATACATGCTGCTCGAGATTGCAAATCCGGTATGTGCGGTCTTCTTTTTTGGATGGGCCCTTACCGTCACATATTTCGACTCGCAAGTCACCGGCGTAGTCGATCCTTCAGTGTTTATGACGTTTTCTATGGTCGTACCACTTGGTTTTTCACTGATACCGTCTGTTTATGCGGTGATTGTTCTCTTGGCGGATGCCATCATGCTATATCTCATCATATCTGTAAAAGGCATTGATGCGTCGCTCATCAATAGTATTGTTTTTTTCGTTTTCCAGTTTGTACTGGGCATTGGCTTTTTAATGCTAAAGAAGAAACTGTCAGAACGTATCGTGCAAGAAGAAGATAACGCAAGAATCGACGTTATTACGGGCCTTCCTAACAGACGAGTATATGAAGAAGATCTGAAACGAATCAGGGAGGCGCCTTTGCCAGATGATCTGTATTACGTGACCATGGATATCAATGGATTGAAGGATATTAATGACAACTATGGCCACGAGACCGGTGATAAGTTGATTGTCGGAGCGGCCCAGTGCATTGAGAAGGGCTTTAGAGATTGGGGGAAACAGTACAGAATTGGTGGAGATGAGTTCGTAATCCTGCTTTCCGCGAAGCGTGAGAAGGTAGATGAGTTGATTCGTGCTGTTGAAAAAAACACAGAGGAATGGTCAAAAGACAACGGCGTCACACTGCAAATTTCCTGTGGTCTTGCCGGTTCTTCCGAATATCCGGGTTATGGAATAACTGAACTCGCCAGAACAGCGGATGAGATGATGTATGAAGATAAATCTCGGTATTATAGGACGATTGGTAGGGATAGGCGAGGATACCGGCTGAAAACAGCAGATGCGGAAGTGTCTGAAAACTAAATTAACTCAGTGAAAGTATGTAGGGAAGACAGAGGGACGCTGCTGTACGAGAATACAGCCATATCAATGAAGTAGCAAAACAGTATTCAGATGATATAGAGCGATATATTGAACAAGTGTCTTCTCTTATCGAATATAATCTATTCAGAAATGGGAATATAGAAGAATCAGCCTATCATAGTATTTCAACAAACGAAAATCTTGGATATGTTCCTTGCGAACAGATTAGACCTGGATATATTCCGGAATCAAATATATGAACGGCGCGAATACGGTTACATTCTTCGGAGGCGTTTTATATTGACTGTAGGAAGGCAGATCGGGATTTGTTAAGCCAACCGAGAAAAAGATATGAAGATCCTGATCGTATGTGGCGACTATTTCAATCAAAGCAATGGCCTGTCTCTTTCCACCCAGCGTTTTGTGGAACAGTTTAAACGGCTGGGCGACGAGGTGCGGGTGCTGTCCTCCGATTACGGTGGCATATCGGAGTATTCTGTGCCGGTGATGCGTATTCCACTTGTGGATGGTATCATGGATCAGCAGAACTACCATTTTGCCAAACCACTCAGGCAGATCATCCTGGAATCACTTTCCTGGGCAGAGATTGTGCATATTGAAGACCCGTTCCCTCTCAGCATGGAAACGGCAAAACTGGCCTCTCAAATGGAGCTTCCAATCACAGGCACATTCCATCTTTACCCGGAGAATATGACAGCTTCTGTGCCGATCTTTGATTTTCCGCTTTCCAACCGCAATATCATGAATGTGTTCCGCTGGGGCGTCTTTCAATACTGCAGTGCCATCCAGTGCCCCACGGAGAAGGTAAGGGAACGGCTGGAAAAATGCGGATATCGTTCAAAACTCTGTGTAATATCCAACGGCATTCCGTCGGATATCATCGCTGACCTTCCCAGTACTTCACAAAATGACTGCTTTACGGTCATCAGCGTGGGCCGATATTCCAATGAAAAAGATCAAATGACGCTGATGAAGGCAATCCTCGCTTGCCACCATGCTGCTGACATCCAGTTGATTCTGGCCGGGAGGGGACCACTTGAAGATCAATACCGGGCGTTTGGGCAGTCTCTGCCCAACCCGCCAATCATGAGGTTTTACACGCAGAAGGAGCTTTTAAAGGAGGTCCGTCGTGCTGATCTGTATGTGCACTGCGCCAATGTAGAGATCGAAGGCATGAGCTGCATGGAATCCTTCGCCCAGGGCACTGTGCCGCTGATCGCTGACAGTGAGTTGTCTTCCACTTCTGCTTACGCCATAACAGAAAAGAACCGGTTTAAAGCAGGAAATGTGGAGGAACTGGCCAGCAAAATAGATTATTGGTTTGAACATCAGGATGAGCTGCCCACAATGGGCCAAAGATATATTGATTTGGCAAAAACACTGACCATTGAAGAATCCGCAAAAAAGGTGCGTCATATGATGCTGAATGCCATTCAGGAAAAGAGGCAGTCTGCGTCGTCACGAGGGATATCTCCCTCATAGTATGGCTGTTTACAATCCATGCCGCGTGGTCCGAACGATGATGGATGCAGATCGAATGGATCGATTTTGCTTTTTGCTTGACTATCATTTTTAGTCTGTCTGACCAAGTGTCACAGTAAGGATGGAATAAAAACTCTTGTGAAATGACGAGGTTGTGGTATTGTTTGTATATGCGGGGTGTCGTATATATACGATGATTGGAGAGATAAGCAAAATATGAAAAGAACTTTGATTATCATAGCCAATGTGATAATTATGGCTGCTATATTAATCTTTGTGGTTCTCTACTCCAGGTATGAAAGTGAAGCTTCATACCAGATGCAGATAGCACACTTTGAGAATACAACGGTTACTATGGAGCGCGTTACAGAGAATTATCTGGAAGGCGAGCAACGGATATGTGACGTTTGGGCGCAATATATTAATGGTCGGTACATGAGAATAGAAGATGCGACCGAGTATATCCGTAGTTCGCATGTTCTTAAAAACACGTCTGCGCATCTGATTTCGCTCGATACGCTCACAGGTCTCTCAACACGCTCGAAGCAGGGTACAACAGATGATTACGAAGTTTCTTATGAAGCGTTAGGCTTTCTGAAAAGTGTTGAGTGGATTGATGAAATAGGTGAATCCATCAATATAACCCGCGCATATACCAATCCGATGAATGGCGAGCAATCACTGGCTTTCTGCAATAAAATCACATTACTTGATCCAGCAACAAATTCTGAATATCCTGCAGTTCTGCTGAGAGTTATCCCTGTCTCGGAACTGGAACAGAAATGGGTTTTCCCTCAGACAGAGCTGGTAAAAGCAGAATTATCCATGATTGATGAGAATGGTGATTACATTCTCAAGGGCTCCAGCTTCAAGAACTCTAATTTCTTTGAATTCTACAAATCCTATAATACAACGGATCCTGAATCATCGAAGATTCTGATTGATAGCATTACTTCGACGACAGGTTCTGTTTCAATGCTTAATTCACATGGACAGGAATGTATACTCGCTTATACCCCTGTTTCAACTACTTCTAACTGGACACTTCTAGGCCTCGTTCCAGCTGAAGACTTAAATGCCAAAAATGGCAACTGGGTACTATTCGGGGTGGTTTCGGTCGGCTTACTCGTTTTGTTTCTCAGTGACCTGTTCTATATGATGTATCTCAACAAACGTCTTCAGATGACGGCTGTAAAGGCTGAATCTGCCAACAAAGCCAAGACAGATTTCCTTTCTACGATGTCCCATGACATCCGTACACCAATGAATGCAATCATAGGATTAACAACGATTGCCGAGAAGAATGTCGGAGATGTTGAGTCGACGAAGGAAAGCCTACGGAAAATCAATCTTGCCGGCAATCACCTTTTGACACTTATCAATGATATCCTGGATATATCGAAGGTGGAAAGCGGCAAACTGAGACTGAACCCACTTACTTTTTCCATAGTGGAAACGGTTGAGAATCTTGTGAATATATCTCAGCCAATGATCAAAGAAAAGAATATTGAATTCAGCTTCAATATTAATCAGATTGAAAAGGAATATTTATATGCAGACCAGCTCCGTCTGAATCAAATCTATATAAACATCCTTTCAAATGCTATTAAATATACTGAACCTGGTGGACGTGTAGGTGTGAATCTCCGCGAGGAGAAGAGCGACGTGCCTGACTGTGTAAAGCTTACTTATGTTGTAACAGATACTGGAATTGGAATGAGTCCGGAATTTATGGAGAATATGTATAAACCATTTTCCAGGCAGGTAGATAGTCGTGTTAACAGCATTCAGGGAACAGGCCTTGGACTTGCCATAACAAAGCAGATGGTCGATTTGATCGGCGGAACGATAGACTGCCAGAGCGAGCAGGGAAAGGGAACTACATTTACTGTCGTGCTCGATATTCCTTTGGCTGATAGACAGCGTGAAGATATGCGACTCGAGGCAATAGACGTTCTGATAGTTGACGATGATGAGTCTATGCTTCAGACGGCGACGGAGACTCTCCAGTCTCTTGGTGCTTCGGCAGAACAGGCAAATAATGGACTTGAAGCCCTTGGAATGATTGATCACAGGCATCAATCTGGCCGAGATTATGATGTCATCATAGTTGACTGGAAAATGCCTGACATAGATGGACCTGAAACAATCCGTCGAATCCGTTCGGAGATAGGTACGCATGTTCCGATACTCCTAATCTCCGCCTACGATTGGTCGGATATTGAAGATAAGGCAAAGGCGGCGGGAGCAAATGGCTTCGTCAGCAAACCTCTTTTCAAGTCCACGCTTTATGACAAGATAAATCAGCTGATCGGAAAAGAACCTGAATCACTTGAACCAGAGGATGATTATTCAGATCTGCAGGGCCTGAATATTCTTGTGGCAGAGGATAATGATATTAACTGGGAAATCATTTCCGCTATGCTTTCAATGTTTGGCATGACAGCTGACCGTGCAGAAAATGGACGTGTCTGTGTTGATATGATCAGTACTGCGGAGGAGGGCAAATATACCCTCATCTTTATGGATATTCAGATGCCCGAAATGAACGGCCTGGATGCGACCAGAACCATACGAAAGCTCGATAATTCCTGGGCAGCATCGATCCCTATTGTTGCAATGACAGCAGATGCATTTTCAGAAAATGTCATAGAATGTATGGATGCGGGAATGAATGGCCATATCGCAAAACCTGTTGATATTAAATTAGTTATTAAAGAAATACGTAGAATTAAGGAGGGTAGGTTGTAATCATGAAAAAAACGATTTGTCTATTACTTGCAGCTCTGTTGAGTCTGAGTTTAGCTGCGTGTAATTCAAAACAAGAGGAAGCCTTTAAGCCAGCACTGGATACTTCCACCACTGCCAAGATTGTAATAGCCGGCGGATACGACAATTTTGAAGCATTGGAAACCGAGTTCGATCGTTTCAACGAAGTATATCCGAATGTAGAGCTGGTATATACAAAGGTTGACGACTTTAACAACATGATCGGAATAGTGCTGAATGGAAATAATGCACCGGATATTTACTTTAATTATTCTTGGATGTATGGCAGAGAGCAATATAAGGAGTCGATTGAACATGCTGAGAATCTCGCTGATCCGAAGCTGAAACTTAATCTGGATTGCATAAGAAGTAACATTATTTTGAATACGAGTGATGGTACACTTCCCATGGTCCCGGTTTTTTCGAATACCTACGGGATGCTCGTGAATAATGCCCTGTTTGAGAAGGAAGGACTTAAGGTCCCGACCACCTATAAAGAGCTGGTCAAAGTGTGCGATGAATTTCATAAAAAGGGATATGACAATCCGCTGATGGGATATACTCAGAAAGAAACTACTTCAATTTACACTGTTTCTGCGTATCCTTACTTTTGTGAAACTGTAGCAAATGATAAGGAAGCTGTTAGGAAACTCAATACTTTGGATGCTTCTGCGGGCGAATATATGCGTACTTCCCTTGAAAGACTAACCTATCTTATTAATGATGGATGCGTGAATCATAGTGACTGTCTGGACATTAAAGATAACTATGGTGCAGTAATTCTTCGATTCTTTGAAGGTGATGTGCCAATGATGACCTGTTCCGGAGACACGGTTTCCGGTACAAAGAAAAGAGAAAGTCGTTCAGAGGCATTTATTGCGAATCCGTTTAAATACACCTTTGTGCCAATTCCTATGTCGGATAAAGGCATCTCTTTCCTTGATATGCCAAACCTTCAGTTTTCTGTCAATAAAGACAGTGAGAATCTGGAAATGGCCAACGAATTTATGCGTTTCCTTATCTCGTCACGAGAGCTGAGTGAAATGGCACAGAACAAGGGACTGATGTCGCCAACGAAAGACCTATCCTTCAATAGCATGTATGCTGCATTTGGAAATGTTCCGGATTCCCGAATCTTTTCTCCGGAAGTGATTGGCCTCTCTGATGACGCGGTTAATCAATTCAGGCGTGCGGCTTTTTCTGTTGGAACAGGCCAAAAGACTATAGATGAGATGATTGCCGGCTATGGCAGTCTTGAGTAGCTACGCATCTAATGCTCATGCTGAATAAGGCAGTTTTAGAACCAACAAAAAACCCGGGAGCTTCCCCAAGCTCCCGGGTTTTTGTTTTGCAGATTTTAGGGAAGGAATTCCCAAACAACAAATCTTAATCCGTTGCCGAAGCCATAATGACAACAAAACGATCAAGCGTTTTGTCGTAAACAGTAAGGCAGAGCGTACCCCACCACTCGTGCCCGTCGTCGAAGTATTCTGACCAGTCGGTTGACCACTCATATATTTCAAGCCCGTCGATCCCGTTTGGAAACAGGGCGGCGTTCACACGTGCGAAATCCTTGTCAGTATAGCCGCTCTGATGCGGCGGACATAGAAAAGCTTTTCGGTAGTTGAGCTTTCCGTCTTGAAAGTCAGAAGAAAACATCTCTTCTGCGGAAACCCTTTTACCGACGGCCTGATCGGGATTGCCGTTCCATTCACCGCTGAATCTGCTGAAAGCAGTCTTCAAAGATCTGCGGTGCGATTCATAACCACCGTGTTGTTTTTCCTTTACGATACAGTATTCAACAACCAGATTGGAATACTCAGAAATCAGCGTGTAAAACGGATCATCATTCCGTTTCTTCTCCGTCATAAGCAGCTCTTCATTGTCGTCCTGCTTTGTATCAAGTTGATTCAACAGATTCTTTCGATTCGCCATGTCACGTAATGCCTGTGTGGATGTAAGATCCTTATCATAAGTGTTACCGGAGAGCGTATCGCGGACGATCTGATCAACAAGCGCCTGGCGGCTTTTGTAGCCGTAAGGAATCGCTACAATGGTGTACATTTTTCCGGGATACTCCCAATTCTCCTGAAAGTAATCCTCCACAGGATGGCGGTCGATCACCTCCGTGACGTTCGGATGAGTTTTTCGAACTATCGCCAGAGCTTCCTTGTGTATATCATTGCGAAACTCTGTCGCATATTTCAAATCCTGTTCGCTGTATTCAGGCATAATAGTTTTCCATGTTTATTCTTCATAATGACAAGGCTCATAGTAACCTGTTTCTCCCAAAAGTGTAACATATGTTTTGATGACCAAGAAAATTTACACATTATGAGGTAGTGTATAGATTCTTTACTACACTTATAAATGTTTGCTAAAATATGTCGTTACTAAGCAGTTGATAATATCTATCAGCGAAGGGAGTAACAAATGGCATATTATTATCCGGAACCTTCTCGTACTTTTAATGAATTCCTTCTTGTTCCTTGTTATACATCGGAGAAATGCACCCCGGATCAGGTTTCTCTTAAAACACCGCTTGTGAAATACAGAAAGGGTGTTGAAGAATGTCCGATTGAATTATCTATTCCTCTTTCTTCGGCTATCATGCAGTCCGTTTCCGATGATAATCTTGCAGTTGCCCTTGCAAAGGAAGGCGGTATTTCCTTTATATATGGGTCACAGACCATTGAAGATGAAGCCAGCATGGTTAAAAGAGTAAAAAATAACAAGGCTGGCTTTATTGTTAGTGCGTCTAACCTGACTCCTGATGCAACACTTGCAGATGTCATTGATCTTAAAGCTAAGAACGGTTTTTCCACTGTTGCAATTACCGATGACAGTACAGCCAACGGCAAACTCCTCGGTATTGTTTCAAGCAGGGACTACCGTATTTCAAGAATGTCAATGGACACACCTGTAAAAGAATTCATGACTCCTATTGATAAACTTGTCACTGCCCCGGAGAATACAACTTTACATGAAGCAAACGATATTATCTGGGATAACAAACTGAATTCACTTCCCATAATTGATAAAGACGGCCATCTTCTTTACTTCGTATTCCGAAAGGATTATTCACAGCATAAAGAGTATCCTAACTCCCTTATTGACGCTGAAAAGAGATATATAGTCGGTGCAGGTATCAACTCCCGTGACTATGAAGAAAGAGTTCCTGCTCTCGTAGAAGCAGGCGCTGATGTACTCTGTATCGATTCCTCGGAAGGTTATTCTATCTGGCAGAAAAGAACTATTGAGTTCATTCGAAACAAGTATGGAGACAAAGTCAAAGTCGGTGCCGGAAATGTAGTTGAAAAAGATGGTTTCAAGTTCCTGGCCGAATGCGGCGCAGATTTTGTCAAGGTAGGTATCGGCGGCGGTTCGATCTGTATCACCCGTGCAACAAAGGGTATCGGCAGAGGACAGGCTTCTGCTGTTATAGAGGTTGCCCAGGCACGTGATGATTACTTCAAAGAGACCGGAGTTTATGTTCCTATCTGTTCGGATGGTGGTATAGTACATGATTATCATATGACCCTTGCACTGGCAATGGGTGCAGACTTCCTAATGCTCGGACGATATTTCGCAGGCTGTGACGAATCTCCTACAAACAAAGTTGTCATTAACAACCAGTTCTTCAAGGAATACTGGGGAGAGGGTTCCAACCGTGCCAGGAACTGGCAGCGATATGATCTTGGCGGAAGCAAATCATTATCATTTGAAGAGGGTGTTGATTCTTATATCCCGTATGCCGGTCCTCTTCATGACAATGTTGAGATGAGCCTTTACAAGGTTAAATCAACAATGTGCAACTGCGGCGTAACCAGCATTCCCGAACTTCATGAAAAAGCAAAATTGACAGTTGTTTCTGCAACATCCATCGTTGAAGGCAACTATCACGATGTAACTTTAAAAACCAATACTTAGGTCATAATTTGACGAATGATAATATTTAATGGATAATTAAATGTTGTCAACGCGGGGTGGAGCAGTGGCAGCTCGTCGGGCTCATAACCCGAAGGCCGTAGGTTCGAATCCTACCCCCGCTACCAAACGAGAAAATAAAGGATCGACACAGCCGTGTCGGTCCTTTTCTTTTATGTCTAAGTTCTATTGTCTAGTGATATAATTACTTACAGAAAGGAGATTATTCTATGAAAAAATTCACTCGAATCTTTATGGTTGGTCTAGTCTGTTTATCCGTATTTGCTCTTTGTTCATGTGGTTCAGCCAAACCCTCCGGAACTTATACGAGAGATGTCCTTATTGTCGGTTCAGCCACTTATACTTTCTCTGGTAACCAGGTAACTTCTTCCGTTGCAATTTTGGGAAGTGAAGGTAAAACAACCTATACTTTTGAAATGAAGGGTACAGAAGTCTGGACTGTTGGAGAAAATTCATCGGTTAAAATCGGAACGTACAGCAAGGATACTGATACTTTCACTGATCTCAATGGACTGGCATACAAGAAAGTAAAAGATACTTCAAAATCCGCATAGCAATACGTATTTAATTAACATAAAAAAACCACTTTTTGTCAGCAAAAAGTGGTTTTTTTATTTGCGGTGAATAGCTGAATTACATTTCTTTTTCAGAGCTCACAAAGTATCCCAATAAATTGAATACCACAGTGTATGAGCCTGATATGATAAGAGATCTGATCAGAAGTTCTTTGCTTATTTCATCATATGCCAGATCGTTAATAACACTTCCCAGCCAGTAATCTGAGAATGTAAAATTCTCTACTTTAAGCAATGATAAAACAAGATCCAGTATAAGGAACAGTAATGTCGGACCAAGCAGATTGACAGCTACAGCTCCGCCGGATTTTCCGATCATCGTTGCCAGAGCAAAGAAAACAGCATGAAAACCCATTATTGCGACCAGCTGCAGTCCGATAGACTGGAACATTTCCGTAGTCAATTCAACATGCCCGGTCGTGATAAGTCCAAATAAATATGTGATTACGAAACACAGTACTGCCATGATAATGCTGATGAAAAGGGAAACAAAGTATTTTGAAAAGTAAACGCTGAATCTGGAATATCCGCGGCCGTATATGTTTTTGATTGTTCCGTTCGAATAATCATCACATGCATAGATAGCTAAAAGTACGCCAAGTATCATTGTAAAGCTGGTATCTACGATGGAAAGAGGAATCATACTGGAAGGATCGAAGTAATCTCCCATCAAAGACTTTGAGAGATTAGCGGTGAAAACAATTATCAGCGCAACGATCAGAAAACAGAAATACAGAGCTTTCATTCCAAGGATCTTGCGAAATTCAAAGCCGATCAGTTTACCCATTTATCCGATCCTCCTGATAAAGTATTCTTCAAAACTGTCCTGTATATATGTGATCTCACATACAAAAATACCGGAATTCGTTAATATTTGATTGATTGCGGCACTGTCAGTTGGAGAATATACATTGACTATGCCGTCTTTTATATCTGCCTGAATTCCATTAAAACGATCTTTAATGATCGTCAGAGAGGCCTCAGGATCATTGGTGATTATTGCAAGACGTTTGGAACAGCGTGATTCCAGTTCGCTTGCTGTTATTTCTTCAGTTAAACTGCCGTTGTTGATAATGCCGTATCTGGTTGTGATCTTAGCCAGTTCATCCAGTATGTGGCTTGATACAAGAATAGTAATCTGTTTTTCTTTATTCAGATTAAGAATAATATCACGTATTTCCTTGATTCCACCCGGATCAAGACCGTTGATTGGTTCATCCAGTATCAGAAGTTCCGGATTGCCAAGAAGCGAAAGTCCAATTCCCAGTCTTTGTTTCATGCCGAATGAGAATGCACTGACCTTTTTTCTGCCGACTTTATCAAGCCCGACAAGTTCAAGTATTTCCTTGATTTGTTTGCTGCTGCCTCCGGATATCATTGCCATACGTTTCATGTTCTCGTAGGCAGTGCAGTTTTTGTAGAGAGCAGGTGATTCCACAAGAGAACCGATCTTTTTTCTTCCGGCAATCAGGTTTCTGCTGCCGAAGAGCTCAATGCTTCCTCTGTTAGGGTAGGATGTACCAAGCAGCATCTTCATCGTGGTTGTTTTTCCAGCTCCGTTTTTACCGATGAAACCGTAGATGTCACCACGTTCTATATGCATATTAACAGAGTTAACTGCAGTCTTCTGGCCATAGACTTTGGTAAGGTTTTCAGTTTTAACTATTAGATCCATTTTATTTTCTCTCTGTTTTTTTTATTCTAGTGAAATTAAAGCGCCGCCTCCCGCAACCGAATCAACAGATCCGGTGAGAAAAACAAGAGGACATACTGTCAGGAATTGGATTGCAGACATGGGCTAGATGCGATGCCCATGATCATACTGACCATGCCAGTTGGGATCATATCGCTCAAAATAACCTTCTTCTCTTTCAAAAAGAAAACGCTGTTCAACAGGAACGATAGGGTATTTGTAGTATAGAACAGGAATATTGACGATGCTTTCCATGATTGTCTGCCAGATGATATCGTCAGTCCAATGTCCGGTACGGGCAACAGCCTGAAAAAGATCTTCAGCAGTTGCTCTGTCGCCAAACCTTTCTAGAGCCTGGTCAAGCAGTGTTCTGACTGTTTCTGGTTCAAATTTTCTGGAACGGCTATTTATATCCATCGCAATCTCCTTTGCGAGCTGATGATATTACTGATGAATATATTTTAGATAATAATCATCTCGATTATCAATAATAGATTGAAAGTAATTGCTGGATATATAGCAATATTGGTTTTAAGTGACTGTTTGGTTTATTTATTAAAATTACGATATCATTTCGATGGTTTATTATTATGATTACAAATGGGTTTAAATGTTGTTCAAAGCCTGTTCGATAATAATATCTTTGATTCTTTCTGGAAGGTGAGTAATTATCAGTCTTGAATATTCTTCTACAGTAATGGGGAAGTCTTCCTGAATCCATTCAGTGATGAGCAATGAAATACCTGCAGCAGATATCTTTACTGACATATCGATGTCTTCATCATATTTTTCTTTTCCATATCGTTTGATAAAGAATTCCTTGTGGAATGTATACCATACATCCCTGATGAAATTAGGAAAAGAATTCTCACCGCTCATATTTGCGATTTTTCTGTAATAATTTGGAGACTCTTTTATGATGGAAAGCAGCTTGTATGCACTGTTATCTCGCAGATTCTTTGCATTGTTGCCAATAACAGCTGTGGAAATAGAACTGAAATAAATATAATTGATTAGAGAATTAACGTCGATGAAATGATTATAGAACGTTGATCGCGATACACCGGCTCTTTTCGTTATTTCAGTAACAGTAATGGATGAAGGATCATCGCTCTCTTCAACCAAACTAACGATTGCATTACTGAGATTTCTCACAGCCTTGCAGTTTTTAATCTTATAATAATCCGTTATTTTCATACTCTTCATCCCAAATGATTAACATAATACTATACTTTGACAATAATTGTAATACTCAATATTTGAAGTCTTATGCCTAGAGATTTGAAAGTGTACAATTTTTCTCGTTGCTAATAGTGATATGATAACCGGAAGAGATAAAAATGATTAATGAGTATCCTTTGATTTGGAAAGATATGCAGCTTCCAACGGGTCAGAAGTTTGCCGTAGCTGTCTGTGGTTACTGCAATAAAGTGCGTCATATTATGTTCGGAAATGATCCTCTAAGACGAATTATATTTACTTCAACGAAGATGGAT
>JAEESL010000084.1 GCA_016286345.1 Dehalococcoidales bacterium
ATAAAAGGAGACTTGCTTAGGAAAAAACAATCACCCAAGCTCGTTGCAGGCGTGCTTGCTGTTTCAATGGCTTTGTCCGTTGCAGCATGCACTAAGACAGGTGGCCAGTCAAAAGGCCACGCAGGTAAGAAGATTACCAATGATATGCCCTGGTTTGATGCCAAGGCCATTGAACTCGACCGCGGTATCGACGAGAGTAAAGACCTTGAATACTCTTATACCGAGATCATCGGTTGTGATGAGAAGAATATCGTGGCATATACCATGGGTAGTTATAAGATGCCCGATAATGTGGACTGGTCAACTGTCGATTACAGAGATTATCAGGTTGCTACTGCATCTGTTTATAACAGACAGACCGGCGAGACCAAAGTCGTTGATCTTTCCGAATTTGTTTCAGACAGTGATTACATCGAATCTGCAAATTTCAAAGACGGAGTACTGTCAGCAATGATAAGTACGTTTGATGAAAATACATATGAAATGACTTACAAGCAGATCGATTTTGATTTTGAAACAAAAGAGATCCTCGATACAAAAACGCGTGATTCCGGTGGTCAGATCGAGAAGACATGTGAGATCAACGGTTACTTAATTGAGATCGAGAACAATTGGAATCAGGAATATACTTCATATGTGATGTATATTACTTCTCCTGACGGAGAACGCAGGACTGTCGATTTCAAGTCAGAAAATAAGAATATGTATCTGTTCAGTTCACCTATTCCGTTAAGTGATACGGAGATCCTTGTTGCCACAGATACTGATACCGATTGGGAATGTTACATGATCGATCTTACGACCGGTCAAAAAACAACCGCTGACAAGAAGGATTATGACTGGATGGACCAGACGGTTTTCTATAATTCTTTCCTCGGTTCAGACGGTATTCCGTACTATACATTGCCTTCAGGTGTGTTCAAGATCGATGTGAAGAACAAGACAACTGAAGAAGTATTTAATTACAGCTGGTGCGGAGTTAACAGAAATATCCTTATGAACTTATCTGTCGCTGATATTGATGAGGATTCTTTCATTCTTTACGGCACCCAGTATGTTCAGTCAGCTTTCAGGCAGATCTACACTTCGATGGGTGCGGATTTCTCGATCTACGAGTTTACAAAAGCCGACAAGAATCCTCATGCGGGAAAGACGATCCTTGAACTGTATTCATCATACGGATATCTTGAAGATAAGATCTCAGATGTTATAGCGAAATATAATGAGAACAGTACTGATTATTTCATTGAAGTTTCTTCACGCTATTCGAAGATGATCACTTATGATTCAACCAATATCGAAAGTGAAGATGATATGGAGATGGCTTCACTCAATTACTCCACGGATATGACAAACAAGCTGGCCATGGATATCATCAACGGTGAAGGTCCGGATATGTTCATGGATATCAATTACTACGGTCAGCTTAATAATGAGACCTACCTTGCGGATCTGTCGCCTTATGTGGAAGATTTAAGCTCTGACAAGTACTTTACTAACGTTATCGAAGCTTCAAAAGTTGACGGTAAGCTCTTTAATCTTCCTGTCTGTTTCTCCCTTGAAGGAATACAGACCGACAGTGCAAATGCAGGTTCATCCGGCATAGGTTTTACAACTGACGAATATATAAAATTCCTGGATAAGACACTGAACGGAAAGGACATTATCTCGTCAGGACAGAAATATTACTTTGTGACGCTCTTCAACAACATGCAGGAAAAATTCATTTCTAACGGAAAAGCTGATTTTACAGCTCCCGAATTTAAGGTTCTTGCTGACTATGTTAAGGATAATGTTCAGGAGCAGAATACTGATTGGGATGAAATGTACAACGCATCATATGTATATGATGGCAGCGAACCCAAGGAGACGGAACCTGCTGTTTACTCAAGTTGCTACAGTTACTTCAATTTTTTCCAGTCAGTGGAAAACACAAACGGTGCTACGGCGGTTCTCGGCATTCCTTCGGCTGACGGCAGAGGCCCCATGGTCGGAGCATATACATCGGTTGCAATATCCGCACAGGCTACCAATAAAGATGCCTGCGGTGAATTCGTAAAGATGCTCCTGTCAGATGAAGTCCAGAAAGATATGGCAATGAGCGGAATCTTTGTCCTTAACCGTGAAGCATTCAAAAATGCAGGTAAGGAAGCTGTAGCTGTTTTCAATAAGGAAGGCTTAGAGCCTGACTACGGTTACTACGATGCTTATTCCCAGCCTAATAACAGAGTAAAGTTCACAGAAGAGCAGCTTGATGAACTTGAGAATGCAATTCTGACCTGCTCGAAAATGAGTTCGGAAGATGCTGCGATATCCCTTATCCTGATAGAAGAGATGCCGGCATATTTCTCGGGCCAGAAGGATCTTGATTCAGTTGTAAAGATTGCTCAGGACAGAGTACAGAAGGTCCTGGATGAGCGCAAATAATCAAGCAATACAAAGTGTTTTTCTCCCGCACTGCATCTGTGCCGTGCGGGAGATTTTATGCCGCAGTTTTGCACATGTATAAGGATATGCGGTTTTGTCTGATTATGTATAATCATAGTTATTATTACAGGTGATTAATAGGATTTTGGTGAGTGTATTTTTATGAACAGATATTCCGGGAGTATTGCAGTTATTCTGGTGATGGCGCATATGCTGCCTGTTTGTTTTACAGGATGTGCAGGTAAGAAAAAAGAAGAAAAAAGTGACTGGTATAATGCAAAGACGATAGATCTGGAACTTAATTATGTTCAGTCGGAATACGACTCGCTTTATTCTAATTTTATGGGAATGATCGATGACAGGATATTGCTGTCAGTTGATTACCAAAAGCCTATACCTTCAGATTTCGATTACTCGTATGGTGACTATTCTCTCTACCAGGGCACTTCGATCGAACTCTATGACAATGAAGGGAATTATATAAAATCTGTTAATTGTAAAGACATAGCCGAAAAGAACGGAATAAACGGATATATTGACAAAGATCCTTCTGTTAATGGCGACAAGGTGATCATCTCATACAGATCAGGAAACGCTGATGATATCACAATTGTATTTTTGGATATCGAGACTGAAGAAGTTGTTTTTTCATATAAGAAAACAGGTGAGCTGTTTATAAGAGAGACTGCTTTCTCTGACGGGTATACTGCTTTGTCTTATGGTACTTACGGTTCCTATGATTCTTCAATGCTTGATATCATCGGATCAGACGGCGAAGTGAGATCGATAGAACTTAAAAGTCCTGAGGCCGTATGGAACTCTTCATTCCCCATGATCGATACCGGTGACGGCAGAATAATTGTCCCGTTCAATACCACTAAAAAAGGTGTATCAAGTGGTATTGGATTTTTTATGGTCGATCTTAAAAATGCGTCATACAGTGAAGCTGATGAAGATCTCAAGTGGCTGGGGAATTCCGATTCGCTGTTCAGAATGTCTTACAAGGAAGGTCTTGGTTTTTTGTCCTCGGATGAAGACGGACTCTTTAAGGTCGATCTTGAAAAGAAGCAGACCGAAAGGATACTTGATTACGA
>JAEESL010000085.1 GCA_016286345.1 Dehalococcoidales bacterium
AAGGAGGAAGAAAAGCAGTACCGGCAGAAGGCACCAGGTATTGTCCTATTATTGTTGTTTAGCAGATTAAATGAGTCCACAATCTTCACTTTAAATGAGGTTGCCTGATGCTTTAATGGTAAAGCGGTTTCAGTTTATTTGAATTTAAATCTTCAGTTTATATAAATGAATTTATCCCTCACGCACATTATATGAGTGAGGGATGTTTGAACTACCCAAGCAAGCAGTCATTAACCGCTTGCATGACGATGTCAGTTGTAATGAGATCAGCTTTATTGCTGTCCCCGATGAGGAGGCTGGCATTGCAGTATTTATTAATGAGACGCGGTGTCCCATCTGCGGCATTGAGAATTGCTTCAATTGCTGCATCATCAAAGATGTTCTGATTACAGCCGGCACCTTTGAGTTTATCAGAGATATAGCTCCGACCTTCTTCTTTGGTTATTCCGTCGAGATTATAGTTCATTACAATTCTTTGTCGCAGAGGCTCATGGATTCCCATACTAAGTGTGGAATTAAGATTGGGGAGCCCGGCCAGAAGGATAACGGCCCTATCTCTTGAATCCATCTCAAAATTAAAAAGGATTTTGAGATCATTGAGTATTGCGTTATTTATGTAATTGGCTTCATCAATGATAATGACCGGAGTTTTACGTTTTTCTACAGACAGACGGGTGACTGCTTCCTGAATAATCTTAAAGTTGTTTGGCTTTTTGAAAGCAGGCTGTTCACCAAACTCTGTAACAAGATTTCTATAGAAATCATTTGGAGTAAGAGTGGAAAGGCTGGAATATATAACTTTATATAGCGATGGATTAAGTGCTTTTGACCAGTGTCTGAGGATAGTGGTCTTGCCTCTGCCCGGGCTTCCGGTCAGCAGTCCAAATCCTTTTGTTTTTGCCAGATAGTTCAGACGGAATATGGCTTCTCTGTGTTCGGCGGTGTCAACTATTATGTCTTTGGAGTTCTTGATAAAAGGGTTGAACTCAAGCCAATAACGTGTAAAATATTCCATCAGTCTTCTCCTCTGCAGATATGTACTTTATCTCTCTTAACGAAGGCGTTCTCAATTTTGTTAAGGAGACGGATTGGTGTAAGGGTTCCATCAGCTTCAACGATGTAGATTTCATCAAGTCCCGGTGAATAGCGGAGTTTGATGTGTTGCTTGGAAAAGCGGCAGTCTACTTCATACTCTACTTGATCGATTGTGATGACGTTATCGGCAGAAACCTTTCTTTCGATTTCAAGAAGAAAAGAATGCTCAATTTCTTCATCACTGAGACGGTGGAAAAGATTTGGCTCTGAAAAATATCTGTCCTGCGGAGTTTTTCCGTTCAGGGAAGAATGTACGGCTTGATTGTATTTCTGTACATAAGCAAGAAGATTTCCTCTGAGTTCGTCAAGGGAATGGAAGTCTCTTATATCCAGGGCAGACATCCACTGGTCTTTCATGGTGCGGAACCATCGCTCAATCTTGGCTTTCTGGGTTGGGGTGTAAGGCTGGTCATAATGGAGTACTGAACCGATACGGGCTGCAAGGAGTTCCATTTGTTTATTTTTGTAGGAACTGCCGTTGTCAAAGTTGAACATCTGAGGTCTGCCATACTTTGCTACAGCTGATTTCATGACAGACATAAGGTTTACAAAGTTGTCATTGAAGAATACGTCAATACCAACAATAAAACGGCTTGCATCATCAATAAGAGCAATGATGTATACCTTATGCTTTTTGCCATCATCTGTCTTTAGGTAAGGCCCAACGCTTGAATCGCCACACCATACTTCATTTATATGAGGGCGTTCATATCTACGCATGTCACGGTTTGTAGTTGTCTTCATCTCAAGTGCGAGCTGGTTTATGTAGCGATTAACTGTTGATTCAGATACGCTTCCTCTTTTTATGCTCCCATTGTCTTGAAGTTGCCTGAAGATTGATGTGGCTGACATACGAGGGTAGTTGGTCTTGAGATACTTAATTTGTTCTTGGATATCAGTATCGAGTTTCCTTGGCTGTCCTTGATCAACTCTTCCGGAAGGTATGAGTGCATCAAAGCCTCCATTTTTATAGGAACGGTACCAGCGCTCGATTGTCTGTGGCGCGAAGTGTTTTACAGACCCGTCCGGTGCAATGACACCTTTTGCAGAGACGTCATTAAAGAAAGCCGTAAGGGAATCATAATCATCCCAAAGACCTGAAATAATAGGAGAGATAGCTGAGTATCTCATCAAGGCGATGTTTTGTTGTTTTTCCTGATTCATAGTGGAAGCTCCTTTCTTTTTTCTTAAGTATATGGAGAATCCGAAACAGGGTCGTGTAAGGTTATGTGGTATTTGAAAAAAGAATATTTGGCATGGATTTAATCTGCATAAACTGGCGCTTGAAGTGTTGAAAACAGCTGTTTATAAGGCATTCGCCATTTATGGAAATGCGTTCAGAAATAAGTCGTTGTTTCCAGTGTTTTAAATACATTCTGATTATGTATCTGAAGTTGCTTTCGTCAAAAGACATAGCTTGGGAAAGAGTAATACTTGAAGGTGTTCCTTTTTCATAAGCTGTAATTATCTGAAGGTGTTCCTTAAAGGATATCTGTGAATAAGGGACCATTGATGACAGAAGAAGAGAGTGAGTGCATCCGCACTGTTTGCATTTCACGCGACAGATTCGAAACAACACTTTGCCATCCTCGGTTTTAACATATCTGTTGTAATAACCATGGATGGATAGGTGACCTGACTGACCGCAAGGGCATTTGAGTTGATGAAACTGGAGATTATTGAGGATGGAGTTGTAAAAAGTTGGTGTAACCGGATTGTTTTCTTCGACGTAAAGGGTTATCATTGTCTTGCATGTTTTCGTACACATCTGTGTACGGAGTTGCTAAGGCAGGATACCAAACTTTGGTCGGGGAGGGATTCTGCCTTTTGTTGTCGGTAACTTTCTCATGATACCACAAAAGGCATGGCATTAAATAATCTAGTGCATTATGCATCAGATTAAATAAGACCACACCTTTAATTAATCTGCTTGAAAAAACGGAATTAAGAAGCATGTAAAGTTACAAATAACAATTTGGGACACTCCTTATTAGTTCATTTCTTTCACTGCTTGATGGTCCATCGTATATTGCAGCATTGCAGATATCAAATATAGCTATTCGCTTGTCTCCAACTATTTCTCCAGAAATCCTGTACGTGCAAGAGTTACTGAGTTGTGGTTTTAAGCGAGAGAGTTGTTCCATAAGATCCGTGCTATAGAACTCACAGTCAGAATCGGCTTTATATGTTATTTTTAGAGAATCTTTTATATCAGGTGGGGTAGGCCGTATAACAAGTTTATATGCTGCAGGATTGATAAGAATATGTATGTTCTTTGGATTCTTAAGCAATTCAAGAGTCGATTTGTGAATCCTGATTCTGTTCTTCTTCATATCCAGGGTTATTATTGCAGTTGCCA
>JAEESL010000025.1 GCA_016286345.1 Dehalococcoidales bacterium
AGCCGATGCTGGCGAATAGAGATACGACTATGATAACAGCAAGAAGGATTGATAGTTTTTTTCTCATCTAAAAATACCTTTTTGATTGAAATTTTTCGTATTCTACAAGGTCAAAAAAAAAGTATTAAGCCCCTAGGGGGTCTTTTTTAGTTATTATCCGTGGAATTTATCGGAATACTTGTTATATGGCTTGAATCAAGTAATTCAGGATAGTTTAGTATTCATTTCCGTGGAACATGGCATTCAGTGGACAGAGGTTCGAATCACCTCAGATCCACCAATTTTTGTCATTCATTTTGTATTCGGAATTCGTGTATTACTTATTCATTTTTGATAAAATCTAACCACATAAAAAATATTTCATTTTTTTGTTTTTGAACGTCAGAAAGGGCGTATATCGATGAAAAAGATTAACGTTAATTATGTACAGAAATGTTTGAATTATAAGTTTGAAAATATTGATCTACTATATCAGGCGTTTATAAGAAGATCGTATTCACGTGAACATGGCGGCGAAAACAATGAAAGCCTCGAATTACTGGGTGACAGTATTCTCTATCTTTTTGTTACCAAATATTTGTTTGAACGATTCGGCAGTATGAAGTCTGAGAATCCTTATGATTTTGATTTCAAAAAAGACAGGGATCAGTTCTGGGTATCGAATAATTTTACTGAAAAAGAACTGAGTATCATCAGACAGAAACTTATAGAAGGGGAATACCTTGCTGCCCGGATTGAGAGCATGGATCTCAAGGATTATATGAAACTTGGTAAACTTGAAAGAAAGAAGCATGAAGAAAACCTCATGAAAACCAAGGCGGACCTTTTCGAGGCACTGCTTGGGGCAATTGCGATCGACTGTGATTGGGATTATGAAATTATTCAGAATTCAGTTGATTATATGCTCGATATTGATAACTATATGTCAAAAAATCTTGTCACAGATGATAATTACATCCTTCTGCTCGAGCAGTGGAATAAAAAGGAATATGGTGCATCTCCTTATTATGAACTGAAACATAATGATGACAATTCCTATTTTGCCTATGTGACGATAACCACCGAGTCAGGTGAAAAAACATTTGAAGGTGACGGTAAAAACAAGACGATTGCCAAGAATGATGCTGCCAGAAAAGCTTATGACTACCTGGATATCCATGATGAGCTATACAGTATAAGAGATGAAATGCCCGAAAGTATAACCGTCGATAATGCCGTGGCTCATCTTAATGAATTATCCCAGAAAGGATTTTTCTCGACTCCGGAGTATTCATATGGTGATGAACAGTTGTTTGACAGCGACGGTGATCCGTACTGGAAATGTACGTGCATTATCCAGAGCAAGTCACTTCGTGAAACAGCTTATGCATCCACAAAGAGCAAAGCCAAAATGTATGCCGCTTTCCTTGTACTGAATTCAATATTTGGGCTCGAGGATGACGACGAATAACTGTCATTGACAAAAACAAAAAAGGCTGCAGCGCAGCCTTTTTAATTATCATTACTAACCGGAAAACTAATGACCGCCCTGGTGTCCGCTTTCCACTGCAAAGTGATAACACTGAACTGTCAATGCCTCTGCCATTGCTTCAAGGTTATCTGAATAATGCGATCTTCCGCTCCATGGGTCTGAAGTATTGGGAGAAAAACCGAATTTTCCGGCATTTTTTTCAAGACCACTGGGATTTTTCATAAAGCAATAGGGGGCATTGCTTCCGGCTTTTTTGAATCGTTCAAATTCCTGAGAGCCTGTGAAACAATAATCTCCCACTACATCAAGCATTCTTGTAATAGCATCCACCATTTTTAAACAGGAGTCTTCGGCGAGAAGTTTTGTATTGGGTGCTATTTCCTGTTTAAATATGCTGTTACATCTATTTCCAAAGTTGTTCAGAAGTGTCTGGCCATCAGTTGTTTCACATAAATCCTGTGTGTATGAATCAACTATCAGAAATGAAAGATATAGAGAGGGTTCAATTTTGAATACTCCGTCACCCAGCTGAACAAACAGAGACGAAAGACCGGTGTGCTCCGTCATATATTTCTCGTAATCCTTTCGCCTGGCTGTTCTGTAGCCTTTCTGATATGAATCAAGGGACATTGACGTATTGTCAAAATTCTGTCTGTAGAATCGTTCTGATTCATCTGCATTGATATCAAGAATACTATTATCTCTTGACATCATAAAGTTGAAGTCACTGATTGTGTCTGCAAATGCGTTGTATAGTTCTTTGTCGAATTCTGCTTCTTCGAAATTAGCTTTGATAAGTTTGATTTTGAATGCTCTGGCAAAACCTCCATTGGAAAAACTAATAAGCAGTTTTGCACATTCAGCAAACAGATTTTTTAAAGGAATGAGGGTGTTGAAATAATACTGAGTGGTGTCAAAGGCTTTTTTTGCATTTGACGACAATCCGGAATACCAATCCGGTTTTGTAAAATTAATATAGGGCTCAAATGTTCCTTTCTGTGAAACAAGAAAGCTCGGTATCCATCCGTCAGGTCCGAAGTCGTGCATCCATAACGCTTTACATGCATCATTGGTAGAATGATAATCATTTTCTTCGATCGAATGCCTCAGTTTTTTTATAAAGGAATTCACTCGCTGTGTGACACCGTTTATTTCGCTGGTAATAACCTTTGTGCTTAAATTCTCCCAGTTATCAGCGTCTTTCAGCGCTTCTTTCATACTTTCTAATTCTTCAGCTTCATCTTCACTGAAATCAAATCCTTCAGCCATATTGCCTCTCCTTATTCAGTAGCATTAAATGTGTGAAAGAGATTAGAATCTTAACTCATATTCACGCACGTACCATCTGCCATTGCCTTTGCGAATACAGTTGCGCCTGACAGGGGATCCAAGCTGTTTTCCATTCTGGTCGAATGCGATTGTTTCAACCGATGCATATTCAACCTTTTCACCATATCTGGCTGCGATCTTAGCTTGCTCATCAGGTGACAGGAAGTATGCATCCATGCCGCCTTTGTCATCATAACCTTTGACGACTGTTATCTTTGTTTCATCCGGGGATACCAGTGCATGGACATATTCACCATGGTAACGTTCCTGATGAAGATCCCAGAAATACAGCATCAGGGATTCCTGTGTAGGAGTTTCTCTTCGTTCAGGCTGGATACAGTCTGTATAAAGCTTGTAATTCTTTTCCTTGATTGCCTGCTGGAAGATTTCAACAAGGCGTTCCGGAGTGACATCATCAGGTACAGATTTGACTGTGTACCAGCTTTCCTTGATCGCTTCAACTTCTTCTTCACCAATGAATTTTCCTGTGTTCTGACCTTCTTCTGCATATATTCCCATGACGTGACCTGGAACATACAGTGCGATCGGTTCAACGACCAGTGCGTATACCGGTCCGCCGACTTTTTTTGCTCCGGCTTCAGGGACTTCCATTGTTGCAGTTGTGATCTGGCCGAGAATCGTCCATTTCTTGACCTCCTGCATTGTGGCATCTACCAGACGTCGGTATCGCTTTACAGCTTCATAAGGGCCAAGCCAGCTTCGGTCATCAATTTTGATAAAGTACATACCAGTGGAACGTTTGCCAACATAAACATATTCTCCGGTTACTCCCATGAACTGGTTCATCGGATACATAACTTCGTCCAGTACCAGATATTTTCCTGTAAGGTCTTCCAGCTGGATTTTCTTGATATCCGGAGTGGGGAAGGGATTTTCGATGATCTGATCTTTGTATTGTCTGAGAAGATCATCCCACGCCTTCTTGCTTTTCTCGGCATAGAGTTTGCGGATGTTCTCTTCATTCTTAAGATAAAGGACCATATCTGACGTGATATTGATGAACTTGCCGGAAGCACCAAGTACACAATTCCTTGCTCTTTGGAAAAGCTCTTTGACTCGAGGATCATCCGGTGCAAATTCATTAAGGATCATGACTCTGCTTAAAGCTTCTTCTTTGTTAAAGAAATGAACCGTTGCACCTTTTGCACGCTGTACTTCCTTTTCAAATTCGGTCAGATAAACATTTGTGATTCCGATTTGATTGGTAAGATTGGTCGAGTTTACTATAAACGAATTCTTGTCTACCATTTGCATACTCCTTCTTGACAGAAGATATGATAATGAACAAATTATACCCTATGTTTAGGGGGGATTGAAGCAGACTAAATGGTAACTAATCAGAATTGATTCAACCGGAAAATAAAAATTATTTTAAGTTGGTTCTTTTACAGAACAAATTTCGGGATAGGCTTCAGTTTAAACAGATTGTTCCTATGCAGTTCATCAATCCTGGCTTTGATCTTCATATCGGATATTTCACCGGTCCTTATATATCTGTCAAGAGTATCATAGCTGAAGCCGAGATTATCCTCATCAGTTTTGCCGCATAATCCGTCACTCGGAGTTTTCAGTACTATCTCTTCAGGTAACCCCAAAGCCTTTCCAAGTAACCTGACCTCAGTCACTGTCATATCTGCCAGAGGACTGAAATCACCGGCTCCGTCTCCGTATCTGGTTGCATATCCCACATAGTCTTCTGAAAGATTGCACGTATTGGCAACACGTCCGTTATTGCTCTGGGATATTGCATAAATGGTTGCCATTCTTATTCTGGCCGGAAGGTTGATTCTGGTCTGCTCACTTATAGTTTGAACCTGATTTATGCTGTTCAGAACTGCATCGACAGCTTCTTTTATATTTGCTTCGAAATGTTTAATGCCAAGATGTTCGATGACTTTGTAAGCATCTTTGATATCAGGCTGAAAACCATTTGGCATCGTTACTCCGATCACTCGTTCTCTGCCCAGTGCTCTGACACAGAGTGCCGCAGTTACAGCGCTGTCCTTGCCGCCGGAAATACCGACAACGGCATTGCAGCCCGGACCGTTTTCTTCAAAAAACTTACGTATCCATTCTGTACTGTCGATCAGTACTTTTTCCGGATCAAACATATCAGTTTTCCTTTTTCGATATCAGATCTCTGATTCTTTCAGCTGCAATAATGGTCTTTTTGGAATCGCCGAATGTTGCCAGTCTGAAATAACCGCTTCCGCATTTCCCGAATCCTTCACCCGGAGTACCGATGACCTGAATCTCATTGAGAAGATAATCAAAGAAATCCCATCCGCTCATGTTACCAGGACATTTCAGCCATATGTAGGGAGCATTCTTTCCTCCGCAGTACCATATGCCTAGTTCATCCAGTACTTTCATCAGTACTTTGGCGTTGTTTTTGTAGACCTTCAGTATTTCGTGTATCTCTTTCTGGCCTTCATCAGTGAAGACAGCTGCACCGCCTTTCTGGATGATATATGAGACACCATTGGTCTTTGTGGTTCGGTTGCGTACCCACATCGAGTTGATATTCATTCCGTTACGGTTTAATTCACTGGGAATAATCGTGTAACCAAGTCTTGTTCCGGTAAAACCTGCGGTTTTTGAAAGGGAGCAGATTTCAATCGCGCATGTTTTCGCTCCATCTATCTGCATGATGCTGTGGGGAATACTGTCATCTTCAATGAATGCTTCATATGCCGCATCGAAAAGAATTATTGCTCCTCTGTCGTTCGCAAAGTCGACCCATTCTTTCAATTGTTCATAGTTGTAAACAGCCCCGGTCGGATTGTTGGGAGAACAAAGATAAATAAGATCTGCGTCAATGCTTTTATCCGGGGATGCCAGGAACATTGTATCCCGTCCTGTATCCTGGTGGAATATTTTCCTGCCGGCTATTACACTGTCATCAATATAAGCCGGATAGGCGGGTTCCATGATAAGCGCTTTGCTGCTCTGGTCAAAGAGATCAATGATGTCTCCGAGTTCATTGCTGGCTCCGCTTGAAGCAAAGACTTCCTCGGGTTTGATATCAATACCTTTGTTGACATAGAAATCAGAAATGGCTTTTCTGAAAAAAGGAGCTCCGCATTCAGGTAAATAACCCTGAAAAGTTTCTTTTCTTGACTGGTCATCTACTGCACTGTGCAATGCCTTTATTACGGCATCACATAGCGGCAGAGACACATCACCGATGCCCAGATGATAAAGCTCTTTGTCTGGATTGGCCTGACGGTAAGCCTTGATTTTTTCACTTATGTTATAGAAAAGATACGAATCCTTAAGCTCGGAGTAGTGCATATTCAGATTGATCATCAGACTGTTTCTCCTTCACATATGGTTTCTGCCGGGCCCTGCATTATCACTGTATTGTCATCAAGCATTGTAATATGAAGGTCACCGCCATCGAGATGCATTGTTATAAGACAGTTTCTTTCACAAATTCCTTTGGCTACTGCTGCAGCAGTGCTGGCACATGCACCCGTTCCGCATGCAAGTGTGATTCCGCTGCCTCGTTCCCATACTCTCATTCTGAGTTCATTTGAGTCCACAAGTTCTACGAATTCGACATTGACTCCGTCTGGATAATCAGGCATGTGTTCGATTACAGGTCCGTATTCTTCAAGAGGAATGGATGAAACGTCTGGTACAAATATGACTGCATGGGGATTTCCAACGGAAACAGGCATATAGTTGAATGTATTGTCATTGAGTGCGAAACTCTTCTGTTCTCCAACCGTTGCAATTCCCATATTGACCTGAACGGCTGAGACCTTTCCGTTTCGGGTGGTCATATCAAGGTTTTTAATTCCTGACAATGTCTCGATCGTAAGGTTCACTCTGTCTGTATATCCCTTATCGTAGACATATTTGCCGACACATCTTATGCCGTTTCCGCACATTTTGGCTTCACTTCCGTCGGCGTTGAAGATACGCATTTTGAAGTCTGCATTATCTGATGGTGATATGAATATCATTCCGTCTGAACCTACTCCAAAATGTCTGTCTGAAAGTTTCTTTGATAGACTGACAATGTCTTCTGGTACTTCACCGAAAACATACAGATAATCATTTCCCAACCCATGCATTTTTGTGAAGTGCATATCATTACCTCTTCATTAATCGATCGTTGAAACACCGATCGTTATTTCATCAAGAACATCGATCAGGACCTTTACGGTATCCAGCGATGTGAACATTGTGATGTTGTTCTGAATTGCGCATTTTCGTATGGCATTTCCATCGATGTAGTGAACTCCCGATGTCACAGAACGGGTGCATATCACGTAACTGACATATCCGGCGCGGATTGAATCCAGTATCTCCTGGCTTCCTTCAGAGAGCTTATGTCTTACTCTTGTTTTTATTCCGTGATCCTTCAGGAATACAGCTGTACCTATTGTTGCCTCGATGTTGAAGCCCATTTCGTAGAATCTTCTTATGTATGGGAGTGCTTCCACTTTGTCTTCGTCTGCGAGTGAAACCAGGACAGTACCATAATTCTGGATATTCATTCCCGATGCGATCATTGCTTTGTACATTGCACGGTGAAGTTTATTGTCATATCCGATTGCCTCACCGGTTGATTTCATCTTTGGTGAAAGATAAACATCCATTCCGGTCAGCTTGGAGAATGAAAATGCCGGTACTTTTACGTAATATCGTGGTTTATCCGGTGGAGTCAGCATATTCAGTCCCTGATCTTTCAGTGAGACACCGAGCATAACAAGAGTCGCTATATCAGCGAGACTGTAGCCGGTTGATTTTGAAAGGAATGGAACAGTTCTGGATGATCTCGGATTTACTTCGATTATATAAACATTATCTTCTTTATCAACTATGAACTGGATATTGAACAGGCCGATTATTCCGGCACTTAAACCTATCTTTTTTGAGTAACTCAGGATGGTCTCGCGTACACGATCGGAAATAGTGAAGGGAGGATATACACTGATCGAATCACCGGAATGAACACCAGTCCTTTCAACCAGTTCCATGATTCCCGGAATGAATACGTCCGTTCCGTCACAGATTCCGTCTATCTCGACTTCCTTACCGCGAATGTATTTATCTACCAGAACAGGCTTGTCTTCACTTACTTCGGCAGCAGTTTTCAGATAACTCTTGAGTTCTGAACTCTTAGCAACGATCTGCATTGCTTTTCCACCGAGTACGAAGCTTGGACGTACAAGTACAGGATATCCGATCTTTCTGGCAGCCTTTACTCCTTCATCAATACTGGTTACGGCCACACCTTTCGGTTTTGGAATATCAAGTTCTGTCAGAAGTTTTTCAAATAGATCCCGGTCTTCTGTTTTATCAATGGCATCACGTCCGGTGCCGCTAATTGTAACGCGTCTTTCTGTAAGCGGATCCACCAGGTTTATGGCTGTCTGTCCTCCGAGTGTAGCGATGACACCTTTCGGATTTTCATGAATGATGATATTCATTACGTCTTCAACGCATAAAGGCTCAAAATACAGCTTGTCTGAACACGTATAATCAGTCGATACGGTCTCAGGATTATTGTTGATAATGATGGCCTCATAACCGAATTTCTTGATCGTCTGTACTGCGTGGACCGTTGAATAATCAAACTCAATACCCTGACCGATCCTGATCGGACCTGAACCAAGCACTACTATTTTTTCTTTGTCTGAAACGATCGATTCATTTTCCTCTTCGTAAGTTGAATAGAAATAGGGAATATAGCTTTCAAATTCAGATGCGCATGTATCGATCATCTTATAAACAGGGAAGAGGTTTAATGTTTTTCTGATATTGAAGATTTCTTTTTCTGACGTATTCCAGAGCTTGGCTATTTCTATATCTGAGAAACCCATCTTTTTGGCTTCAGCCAGTATTTCTTTATCATGAGGATGCAGTCTGAGTTTCTTTTCTTCTTCGGTTATGTTTCTGAATTTTTCTAGGAACAGTTTGTCTATGGCTGTTGCTTTATGTATTTCTTCAACAGGACAGTCTCTTCTTAACAGCTCTGCGATTACATATATCCTTTCATCTGTGCATTTCTTTATATAAGCAAGAAGTTTGTCTGTATCGATATCGCTGAATTTACTGTCTTCCATATGGTAGTGTTTTGTCTCCAGGGAACGGATGGCTTTAAGAAGACTTTCCTCCATCGTTCTGCCTATGCTCATGACTTCACCGGTGGCTTTCATCTGTGTTCCAAGGTTATTGTCTGCATCTGTGAACAGATCAAACGGGAAGCGGGGCATCTTTGTTACCACATAATCGAGAGTAGGTTCGAATGAAGCCGGAGTATTGGCAATCATGATCTCATCGAGAGTCATTCCGATACTTATTTTGGCTGATACTCTTGCGATCGGAAATCCGCTTGCCTTGGAAGCAAGAGCAGATGATCGCGATACCCTGGGATTGACCTCTATGAGGTAATACTGGAATGAATCCGGGTCCAGTGCGAACTGAATATTGCATCCGCCTTCTATCTTCAGGGCACGGATTATTTTGAGGGCACTGTCACGAAGCATGTGATATTCACGGTTCGTTAAGGTCTGTGAAGGGCATACGACGATCGAATCTCCGGTATGAATTCCGACCGGATCGATATTCTCCATATTACATACAGTGATAGCTGTGTTATTTGAGTCTCTTATTACTTCATATTCGATTTCTTTATAACCTTTGATACTTTGTTCGATTAACACTTCTGAAACAGGCGATAATTCAAGCGCTTTCTTTAAAAGAGGAATAAATTCCTTTTCGTTTGATGCAAAACCTCCTCCGGTACCTCCCAGAGTAAAGGCAGGGCGAAGGATCACTGGATATCCTATTTCTCTTGCGATCCTTATTCCTTCTTCCAGTGTCTTCGCTATATCTGACGGCAGAACCGGTTCTCCCAGATCCTTGCACAGTTTTTTGAATAACTCGCGGTCCTCAGCCTGTTCGATACTGTTGCTGCTGGTTCCAAGCAGTTCTGTACAGCATTCCTTGAGGATTCCTTTTTTCTCTAGTTGCATTGCAATGTTCAGACCGGTCTGACCTCCCATGCTGGGAAGGATCGCATCAGGTCTTTCATGTCTTATCACTCTTGCGATATATTCAAGCGTAAGCGGTTCCATATAAACTTTGTCCGCTATTGTTTTGTCAGTCATAATCGTTGCAGGGTTGGAATTCACCAGTACTACTTCATATCCTTCTTCCTTGAGAGCAAGGCATGCCTGAGTGCCGGCGTAATCGAATTCTGCAGCCTGTCCGATGACGATAGGACCTGAACCGATGATGAGGACCTTTTTAATATCTGTTCTCTTAGGCATTTTTTCTGTTCCTCATCACTTCTATAAATTCATCAAACAGATAACCGCTGTCCTGCGGACCAGGCGAGCTTTCAGGATGATACTGGACACTGAAAGCATTATCCTGTTCGCATCTGACTCCTTCGATCGTTTCATCAAGAAGGTTGATGTGAGTTATCTGTAACGGTGTATTTGCAATGCTTTCTTTGTCTACGGCATACGAATGATTCTGTGAGGTGATCTCAATATGTCCTGTTAATAGGTTTTTGACAGGATGGTTTCCGCCTCTGTGCCCGAATTTCAGTTTGTATGTTTTTGCTCCGTAGGCCAGAGAAAGCAGCTGATGACCGAGGCATATTCCGAATAATGGAGTTTTTCCGATAAGCTGTCTGATGGTTTCAATCGTTTCTGGTACATCGGTCGGATCACCGGGTCCGTTTGATATCAGTACTCCATCGGGATGCATACTGGTTATGACATCCGGAGATGTATTCCATGGTACGACAATGACAGAACAGTTTCGTTTTATCAGGCTTCTTGCAATATTCATTTTCATTCCGCAGTCTATGATTGCCACTTTGAATTCTTCATTATCAGCATTGAGGCATTTGATTGCCTGAATACTGTTTTTCTTTACTGCATCAGTTGAAATACTGTTGCCATTGATTATCTTTAATCCCTTTTTAAGGGTTGTTGATGCATCTGTTATAAGTACTTTCTGACTTCCTTCATTTCGTATTGTTCGGGTTAGTTTGCGTGTATCGATCCCGTAAATTCCGGGTATTCCCTTATCAGAAAGCAGTTCAGATATATTTTTTTCGCTTCGGAAATTTGATGGTTTGTTATTAATTTCTCGTACTATGAGTGCTCCGATGGAAATCCTGTCACTTTCAAAATCATCACTGTTTATCCCGTAATTACCGATCAGAGGATAGGTCATGACTACAGCCTGGTATGTATATGACGGATCAGAGATTATTTCCTGATATCCGACCATGGAAGTGTTGAATACTATTTCGCATAATCTTTCATTCCTGCTGCCGAATGAATAGCCGTAGTATTCCTGACCGTTTTCAAGTATCAGTTTTCTGTCATAATTCATACGGTTTCTCCGTCCTGATTTCTTTGAGAAAGACCTTTTTCAAATCTGTCTTTTCTTGTGTCTGCCGGTACCAGTGTGGGGTAGTTACCGTCAAAACATGCGCTGCAGTAATCGTTATTTCCGATAAGGTTTCCAAGCTCACTGACCGGAAGATAACCAAGTGAATCGACTCCGATCATTTTCGCTATTTCTTCTACAGAATGCTTACAGGCAATAAGATGTTCTTCGGAATCGATATCAGTTCCGTAATAACAGGGGTGCAGGAAAGGCGGAGAAGATATCCTCATATGTATTTCCTTTGCTCCTGCTTCACGAAGCAGTTTTACCAGACATTCACTGGTGGTCCCTCTGACAATAGAGTCGTCTATTAGTACCAGGCTTTTATTCTTTACGACATTCTCTATAGCAGAAAGCTTGATTTTGACCATGTTCATTCTGTCTGACGGGGCAATAAAAGTTCTGCCTATGTATTTGTTCTTTATCAGTCCGATATCATATGGAATGCCTGATGCTCTGCTGTATCCCATGGCGGCATCGATACCGGAATCAGGCACTCCGATCACCAGATCGGCATCGGCAGGATGATATTTCGCAAGTATCTCACCGGCACGGTTGCGGGCAGTGTGCACTGAAACACCGTCTATAACAGAATCAGGTCTTGCAAAGTAAATATATTCAAAAATGCAGAGTTTCTTGTTTCTTTTATGTACATGTTCTTTTCTGGAGATTATTCCGTCTTTGCTGAATACCATCATTTCACCGGGTTCTATGTCCCTTATGAATTCTGCTCCGACTGCCTTGAGTGCACAGGATTCGGAGGCTACGATGTATTTGCCATCTGAAGTTTTTCCGTAACACAAAGGACGGAAACCATACGGATCTCTAGCACAGATCATTTTCTGGGTGGACATCAGCACCAGCGAGAACGCACCGTCAAGAATGCCCATTGCATTGATTACTGCGTCTTCTATCGAATTGGTCTTCAGTCTTTCTTTTGTAACTATGTATGCAATAGTTTCCGTATCACTGGTCGTATGAAAAATAGCTCCGGATAACTCCAGCTGATTCCTCAGATCGAATGCGTTATAAAGATTACCGTTATGGGCAAGAGCCATTTTTCCGTTCTGATGGTTCACTTCAATCGGCTGACAGTTTATGCGTTTGTTTCCGCCTGTTGTTGCATAACGGGTGTGTCCGATGGCCATCGTTCCGTTATCAAAACGGGACATTACATTATGTGTGAATACTTCGTTTACAAGACCAAGATCCTTATAGGATTCGAATAATCCGTCCTTGCATACAACTATTCCGCAGCTTTCCTGACCTCTGTGCTGGAGAGCATAAAGACCGTAATAAGTCAGCTGAGCGACGTTGCATTCCTCAGGAGAGAATACTCCGAATATTCCGCATTCCTCATGGATGCTCATTTATTTCCTCTGTTTTTATCTTTTTGCAGAGACAGTTCAAATGCTGCCCCTATGAATCCGCTGAACAGGGGATGCGGTCGAGTCGGTCTGCTTTTGAACTCAGGATGGAACTGAACACCGACATAAAATGGTCTGTCTGAAAGCTCTACCATTTCAACAAGTTTGCCATCCGGTGAGATACCGCTGAGAGTTAATCCTTTGTTTTCAAGTATTTCACGGTAGTCATTGTTGAATTCGTATCTGTGTCTGTGGCGTTCACTTATCTGAGAACTTCTGTAGCAGCGTTCCACGACAGTTTCCGGCCTAATCACACAAGGATAGGCTCCGAGCCTAAGTGTGCCGCCTTTATCGATTTCATCGCTTTGACCCGGCATAAAATCAATGACTTTGTTTTTGCATAATTCATCAAATTCACCTGAATTTGCATCGCTTATTCCGGCGACGTTTCTGGCATATTCGATGACTGCAAGTTGCATACCGAGACAAATTCCGAAGAACGGAAGATTGTTTTCTCTGGCATATTGGATCGAAGTGATCATTCCTTCTATGCCGCGGTTTCCGAATCCTCCCGGAACGATTATTCCGTCAAGACCTGTAAGCTTTTCCGCAACATTATCTTTAGTGATCTTTTCTGAATCTATCCAGTGGATATCAACATGGGTATTATGGGCATAGCCAGCATGTTTCAGTGCTTCAGCAACCGATAGATATGCATCATGCAGTTCAACATATTTGCCAACCAGGCCGATATCGACCTTATAAGTTCTTGTCTTGATCTTCTGAACCATTTCCTCCCATTCGGTCAGATCAGGTTCAGGAGTTTCAAGCCCCAGTTTGCTGCATACGATTGAAGAGAAGTTTGATTTTTCAAGCATTAATGGAACTTCATACAGATTATTGAGAGTTTTATTTTCAATCACACTGTCCGGCTGGACATTGCAGAACATGGCTATTTTTTTGAAGATTGCGTCCTCAAGTTGTTCATCACATCTGAGAACGATAATGTTGGGATTGATACCCATGCTCTGAAGTTCCTTGACGGAATGCTGGGTAGGTTTTGTCTTATGTTCTTCTGAACCGTGAATATAGGGGACCAGAGTTACGTGAATAAAGGCACAGTTCTCTCTTCCGAGTTCAAGGTAGACCTGTCTGACAGCTTCAATAAAAGGCTGTGATTCAATGTCACCTATGGTGCCTCCGATTTCCGTGATCACCACATCGGCATTGCTCTTTTTGCCTACTTCATAGATAAAGTCCTTTATTTCATTCGTAATGTGAGGGATCACCTGAACGGTTGACCCGAGGTATTCTCCTCTTCGTTCCTTGTTGAGAACATTCCAGTAGACTTTGCCTGTCGTGAGATTGGAATATTTATTAAGGTCCTCGTCGATGAATCTTTCATAATGACCGAGATCAAGATCTGTCTCTGCACCGTCTTCAGTTACATACACCTCACCATGCTGATACGGGCTCATCGTGCCAGGATCGACGTTGATGTAGGGGTCCAGTTTCTGAGATGCGACTTTCAGCCCTCTGGCTTTTAACAGTCTTCCAAGAGATGCAGCTGTAATGCCTTTTCCGAGCCCTGAAACTACGCCACCGGTTACAAATATGTATTTAGTCATGATCGGTCTCCTCGCAATTTAATCAGCTATTCCCATTCAACAGTTGCAGGCGGTTTGGATGTTATATCGTAGACAACCCTGGATATTCCTTTTACTTCGTTTGTTATTCGGTTGCTTGCTCTTTCCAGAACATCAAACGGCAGTCTGGCCCATTCTGCTGTCATGAAATCATCGGTTTTAACCGCCCTGAGGACAATCGTTTTACCATATGTCCTGGCATCACCCATTACTCCCACGCTTCTCATATCCGTCAAAACGGCAAAATACTGACTGGGGAGTACTTCCTGGCCTGATTTTGATATTTCTTCTCTGAATATGGCATCTGCTTCGCGCAGAGTATCCAGCTTTTCTTTGGTTATTTCTCCGATAATTCGTACTGCCAATCCGGGGCCGGGGAAGGGCTGTCTCCATACCAGCTCATGTGGTATTCCGAGCCTGGTGCCGATCTCCCTTACTTCATCCTTGAAAAGAGATCTGAGCGGTTCGATCAGTTCGTCGAACATAATGTTTTCGGGAAGTCCGCCGACATTATGATGACTCTTTATTACTGCAGAATCTCCGCTGCCGCTTTCAATGACATCGGGATATATCGTTCCCTGAACAAGAACGTGTATCTTTCCTAGTTTTGACGCTTCTTCCTCAAAAACTCTTATGAATTCTTCACCGATTATCTTTCTCTTCTTTTCCGGTTCAGTTACGCCGGCAAGTTTAGACAGAAATCTGTCTTCAGCGTTTACCCGTATCAGGTTTATTCCGAATTTGGAACTGAAGGTTTGTTCCACCAGATTTCCTTCATCTTTTCTGAGCATGCCATGGTCAACAAAGACACATGTCAGATTATCTCCAACTGCTTTATGGATCAGCACTGCTGCAACTGATGAATCGACTCCGCCAGACAGAGCAAGTATCACTTTCTTGCCTTCGAGCTGTTTTCTGTATTTATCGATCGATTGGTCAATGAAATCATCCATCTTCCAGTCACCGCAGCATCCGCAGATATCAAAAACAAAGTTGCGTAGCATCTGAGTTCCATGTTCAGTATGGGTGACTTCAGGATGGAACTGCACACCGTAGATACTGCGCTTTTCGTCGTACATGGCTGCACAGGGACATTTGTCTGTGTATGCAATTATCTTGAAACTTGCAGGAGGAGTCTTTATAAAATCAGAATGACTCATCCAGCAGATGTTTGTTTCAGGTACATTTCTGAAAAGGGCATTGTCCGATAAGTTAACTGTTGTCTTGCCATATTCACTGGAGTTATCGGCACTGCTGACAATTCCGTTTTCCATAAAAGCGATCAGCTGATCTCCGTAGCATATACCGAGAATGGGAATGCCTGCGTTCAGTATTGACGGATCATAGTGGGGAGAAGCCGGATCATATACGCTGTGCGGTCCTCCGGTAAAGACTATCCCTTTGTATCCTTCTTTTTTTATCTCATCAACAGATATTCTGTTGTATGGCTTTATTTCGGCATATACATGTTCGCTTCGTACTCTGCGTGCGATCAGCTGGTTATACTGTCCGCCGAAATCAAGAATAAGTATCTTTTCCAATTCTTTCCTTCTTACTATAAGTCGATCTCAACTTTTTCACAGTTAATGCTGCTTATTAAAGGTTTGATTTTTTCTATAAATGCCGTGACCTGTTCAGGACATCGTCCGATATACAGTTTCGGATCGAGGACCTGTTTCATTTCTTTTTCGTTCATGCCGAATTCTTTGTTTTCTGCCAGCAGTGCAAGCAGATTGCATTCATTGCCGTTCTTCATTTGTTCGGTGGCTTTCATTGAACATTGCCTGATGATTTCATGCAGTTTCTGGCGGTCTCCACCATGCTTGACTCCTTCCATGAGGAGGTTTTCTGTCGCTATGAAGGGAAGATATGTATCGACTTGTTTTGCAATGATCTTTTCATTGACGACCAGACCCTGGGAAATGTTCTGAATCAGACGCAAAATGGCATCTGCACACAGGAATCCCTCAGGAATACTGATCCTGCGGTTGGCAGAATCGTCCAGAGTTCTTTCAAACCACTGTACAGATGCAGTCATCGGTGCATTCAATGCATCGACCATTAGATATCTCGACAGTGAACATACTCTTTCACAGCGCATGGGATTGCGCTTATATGCCATAGCTGATGAACCTATCTGGTTGGTTTCAAACGGTTCCTCTACAAGTCTGTCGTGCTGAAGCAGACGGATATCATTGGCCATTCTGTAGCAGCTCTGTGCAACAGAAGAAAGCGCGTTAAGAATGCGGCTGTCAACTTTACGGGGATAAGTCTGTCCCTGAACGTCAAAGATTTCTGTAAAACCAAAATCTTCTGCAATCATTTTGTTAAGCTGGTCACATTTTTTTCCGTCACCTTCAAACAAATCCATAAAGCTGGCTTCTGTTCCGGTTGTACCGCGGCAGCCAAGGAACTTTATATTTTCGATTGCAAAATCAATTTCTTTTAAATCAGAAAGGAAATCCTGCATCCATAAAGTTGCACGCTTACCGACTGTTACAAGCTGTGCCGGCTGGTAATGTGTATAACCGAGTGTAGGTAAATCTTTATATTTATCTGCAAAATCACAGAGATTTGAAATTACTTTTAAAAGTTCACC
>JAEESL010000026.1 GCA_016286345.1 Dehalococcoidales bacterium
CGTTCAGGATCTTCTTTCGCAGCCTGATTGATTTTGGTGTGATCTCAACTAATTCATCTTTATTGATAAAATCGATAGACTGTTCAAGGCTCATTACTACAGGAGGAACAAGCTTGATGGCAATGTCCGCAGTTGAGGATCGTACATTTGTCTTCTTCTTTTCCTTGCAGACGTTGATTGCAATATCCTGTGATCTGTTGGTCTGACCGATGATCATGCCTTCATAAACTTCAGTATTGGGACTGATGAAAGTGATGCCTCGTTCCTGTGCGATCGTAAGACCATAAGACAGAACTGTTCCGCCTTCACTGGCAACAAGAACTGCAGACCTGGTGGATGTCAGATTTCCTTTCTTCGGTTCAAAATCCAGGAAGACTGTATTCATGACTCCTTCGCCACGGGTAGCTGTCATGAACGGGTTTCTGAAACCGATAAGCCCTTTGGTCGGGATCTTATAGACAAGTCTGACGTTGCCGTTTCCGTCATTGATCATATTGCGCATTTCAGCCTGGCGTGATGCAAGCATTTCTGTTATCACACCGACATGAGTTTCCTTGGTATCGATTGTCAGTTCTTCAACAGGTTCCATCTCAACGCCGTCAACGATCTTGGTAATGGCTTCAGGCTTTGAGATCTCAAATTCATAACCTTCTCGTCTCATGGTCTCGATCAGGACTGACAGGTGTAATTCACCTCGGCCTTTAATGATGAATTTATCCGTATTTCCGGTATCAAGAACTCTCAGTGAAAGATTTGTTTCAAGTTCCTTCATGAGTCTTTCTCTGATCTGACGGGTTGTAGTGAATTTGCCTTCACGTCCTGCAAACGGTGAGGTGTTTACTCCCAGTGTCATTTCTACTGTCGGTTCATCAACATGTATTCTGGGAAGAGCATCCATATGTGCAGGATCAGTCAGCGTATCTCCGATATCGACTGTTGACACTCCGGTAAGTGCAATGATATCTCCCGCTGAAGCAGATTCTGTTTCAAGTTTTTTCATTCCGTAGAAGGTAAAAAGCTGTGCCACTTCAAAAGTCTGGGTCTTGCCGTCTTCATACATGCAGGCAACTTTGTCATGAGGTTTGATGGAACCTCTCCAAATCCTGCCAACGGAGATCTTGCCTTTGTGACTGTCATAATCAAGAGTTGATACCAGCATCTGGAAAGGACCTTCCTCGATCGCAGGAGGAGGTATGACCTCCAGAATGGTATCAAGTAAGGGCATCACATTGGTGCCTTCTTCTCCAAGGTTCTTTGTGACCCAGCCCTGACGACCTGAAGCATACAGGATAGGGAAGTCCAGCTGATCATCACGTGTTGCAAGTTCAAGGAAAAGATCCTGGGTCAGCTGAATGACTTCATCGACTCTGGCATCTTTTCTGTCTATTTTATTGATAACGACAATAGGTTTAAGACCGCCTTCAAGAGCTTTCTGAAGAACAAATCTGGTCTGCGGCATTGGCCCTTCCACGCTGTCAACGATGAGAAGACATCCGTCTGCCATACTGATGACTCTTTCGACTTCACCGGAGAAGTCAGCGTGTCCCGGGGTATCGATAATATTGATCTTTACGTCTTTGTAGTTGATGGCTGTATTCTTGGCCATAATTGTGATGCCTTTTTCACGTTCCAGGTCTCCGCTGTCCATGATGAGGTCTCCCACATCCTGGTTGTCACGGAATACCTTGGATTGTTTAAGAAGAGCATCGACCATAGTGGTCTTGCCATGATCTACATGGGCGATTATTGCAATGTTCCGTATGTCGTTTCGATAAGCTGTCATATGTTTCTAACCTATATATAAATTCACAAAAATTTATTATACATAATCGTATTTATTCGTGTAAATTGCAGCCCTTCATGAGTAAGCGGAAAAAGGAAACAGGAATAGTTTAGATTAAGTGGAACAGTCATGATAAACTTTTATTTGAGACCAATGTGATTTTAAGGTATTTATTGAATGACTTACCTTAAAAGGCTGATCAAAGGATTAGAAGAATAACATCCATTGAAGTTTTTGTAAGAAGGAAAGTTATGGCAGATATTCTTATAACAGGCGGTTGCGGTTACATAGGTTCACACACAGCAGTTGAATTCATCAACTCTGGTATGGATATTGTTATCGTCGATAACTTCTCAAACTCAGACAGAAGTGTACTCGGACGACTGCAGCAGATCACAGGAAAACGGATACGTTTTTATGAATGCGATGCAGCTGATCCCCAGGCTATGGAAAAAGTTTTCAGTGAAAACAGGATATCAGCAGTCATTCATTTTGCCGGTTTCAAGGCGGTAGGTGAATCTGTTAAGAAGCCTCTTGCTTATTACCGCAACAATATCGATTCGACTCTTACTCTTCTTGAACTCATGAAGAAGCATAACTGTTATAACTTTATCTTTTCTTCATCCGCCACAGTCTACGGAGAAAGCAAGGATATGAAGCCATTCACCGAAAATGATGAAGCAGGCAAGTGTTCAAATCCATACGGCAGAACAAAATATATGATCGAAGAGATACTAAGAGATGCAGCAAATGCAGATGATAATCTCTCGGTCGTTCTGCTCCGTTATTTCAATCCAATCGGTGCTCATGAAAGCGGACTTATCGGCGAGAATCCCGTAGGTATTCCGAATAATCTGATGCCTTTCATTACGCAGGTCGCGGTTGGCAAACTGCCTAAACTGCGTGTTTTCGGAAATGACTATCCGACACCGGACGGATCATGCATAAGAGACTATATCCATGTTGCCGATCTTGCTGCAGGCCATATGTCAGCACTTCTGTATGCCGAAAACCATACGGGCTGTGAGGTCTTTAACCTTGGGACAGGAAAGGGTACCAGTGTCCTTGAAATGGTCGAGACATTCCGCAGAGTCAATGATGTCGAGCTTCCGTATGAGATAGCCGACAGAAGAGAAGGGGATGTTCCTTATTGTGTGGCAGATCCGACCAAAGCCAATAAAGTGCTTCTTTGGGAATGCAAAAAGACTCTTGATGACATGTGCCGTGATTCCTGGCGATGGCAGAAGAACTGCATCGCCTGAAGATCTTTTATTCCTGAATTAAGATAACGAACTCTTGACTAACGGAAAGTTTGTCTTTATACTATAACAAAGTTGTATAACATCGATATGTAACATTGTTGTATAAAGAGTATGCCGCCGTCTGTTAGATATTCAAGGGAAGAAATAGGACGTGAAGCCTATGAACTGGTGAGAGAGCAGGGTATCGATGCCCTGACTGCACGAGACCTGGCTGCGCGTCTGGGCGTATCTACAAGACCTATCTTTACGGCATTTCTCAATATGGATGATCTTGAATCCTTCATCAGACAGATGGCATATTCGGAAATAGATGATGCGATCTCATCCACTGTCACAGCGAAGTCTTCAGTTTCAGACATAGGAAGAGCATTAATTAGATTCTCAGAAAAGGAAAAGAATATATGGAATCTTGCTTTTTCCGGATCAGGAAGAAATGTCAGCAGTAAAGACAAGAAAAAACTATTCCCGCAATCTACGGCAAAGGCTCTTTCCCTGATCAGAAGTAAATGTGCATTATGTGAAAGCGATGCGCAGTTTGTTCTTATGCACTTCTTTCTGTTTGTTATCAGTATCTGTTCGTTTTCTTCTTCGTTCAGCATCGATTTAAAAACCGCTGAAATAAAAAAGATGCTGGACGATGAATACAACGCATTGGTTCTCTATGTAAAAAATAAAAATACATCAGCCACGATATTTAATGGGGAAAAATAAAATGGGTGGAAAGATTGTTGTGGTGATTGCTTTGGAGGTATGTAATGGGTGAGTTTTTCAGCAATATTTTTCCTGAGGCACTGATAATTCTGGGAATAGGAATCGTCCTGTTCGTGATTATCTACTTTGTCGCACGCTGGCTGTATGATCACTTCGTCAACAAGTGATGGTGAGTACTCGACTATTTTATTGTTCAGCAATGGTTCTGAGATTTATAGCGCCATTCCTTTTGCTGGTATTGTAAATCGGCTCATATCATTGCCTTCCAGTTCCAAAAGAGCTTTCTTTCGTTGGATTCCTCCTCCATATCCTGTAAAACTATTATTCGCTCCGATTACCCGGTGGCATGGCACGATGATGCAAATCGGATTATGCCCAACTGCGCCGCCAACCGCCTGTGCGGACATTCTGTCGAGTCCGCGTTCCTTTGCGATTTTTTCCGCGATCCATCCATACGTGACCGTTTTCCCATAAGGAATCTCGCACATGATCTCACCGACACGGTTGCGGAAATCGGAGCCTACCAAATGGATTTGAGGGAAAAAGCCTGGATCATGACCCGAAAAATAAATATCCAGCCATTTTTTCGTCTGATCAAAATAGTCCGTTTCACACCGACGAGCTCCCTTTTGCAGACCATGCCCGGTATATCTGGCGCCTTCTGTGAACCAAAGACCTGTTAATCCCTGTTCATCCCCGGCAAGCAAAATGCTTCCCAAAGGGGATTCATAATCATTTGTGTATATCACTGCTTACATAAAAAAACTCTCTTCTGCAGGATGCAGAAGAGAGTTCATACATTTAGTTCTCTAATAATCTAAACCAAGCTGGAGGGCTTTGAGGTTTGAATCGATAAGATTGGCTTTTTTGGGAGGAACGACCTTGCTTACGGCAGCCTTTGCATTCTCTACGGATGCAAAACCTGTTTCCTTAAGCAGTTTGCCGGTAAGCAGGATATTGGCCATACCTTTCAGACCGTTCTTTTCGGCTATCTCAGTGGCTGGAACATAAAATACTTTGAGATCTGTTCTGTCGACTTTTGTCGGTATGATGGATGAATCAACAAGTACTATTCCGCCCGGCTGAACATGACCAATAAACTTTTCCAGTGAAGGCTGGTTCATTGCAATGAGAGCGTTCGGGGTCAGCATCTGGGGAGAACCGATCTGTTCATCGCTGACACAGACACTGCAGTTGCATGTACCGCCTCTCATTTCAGGACCATATGAAGGAAGCCAGCTTACATGCTTATCTTCGATCAGACCTGCATATGCAACCAGTTTACCTGCAAAGAGAATACCCTGACCGCCAAATCCGGCAAGCATCAATTCAAGTTTAGTCATTTTTCTGCTCTCCTTCTTTGATGTCCTTGTAAACTCCCAGAGGATAATATGGGATCATGTTGTCCTTAAGCCACTGGATGGCATCAACGGGACTGAGACCCCAGTTGGTGGAACAGGTGGATACGACTTCAACGATGGAGTATCCGAGCTTTTCCTGCTGATACTGGAAAGCCTTCTTGATTGCTGCCTTGGTCTGATGGATATGTGCTACGCTGTCGACTGCAACTCTCTGTGCAAGAGCTGTGCCTGAAAGCGTGGATAACATTTCGCATACTCTGACGGGATAACCGGCTGTTTTGACATCTCTTCCGTAAGGAGTGGTCTGGGTGATCTGTCCGGGAAGGGAAGTAGGTGCCATCTGACCGCCTGTCATGCCGTAGATTGCGTTGTTGATAAAGATGACAGTGATGTTCTCACCTCTTGTCGCTGCATGAACTGTTTCGGCAGTTCCGATGGCTGCGAGATCACCGTCACCCTGATATGTGAATACTATATTGTCGGGATTGGCACGTTTGATACCGGTGGCGACGGCAGGTGCTCGTCCGTGAGCTGCTTCTGCCATGTCACAGTTGAAATAATTGTAGGCAAATACTGCGCATCCGACCGGTGCAACACCGACGGTTTTTCCTTCAATTCCAAGTTCATCGATCACTTCCGCGATCAGTCTGTGGACGATACCGTGGCTGCAGCCGGGACAATAGTGGAAGACGTTGTCAGTAAGGGCATGCGGTCTGTCAAATACTACAGTCATTATTATTTACCTCCCTTGCTGATTTTTCTTATTTCTTCGAGTACTTCGGCAGGGCTCGGAATAATGCCGCCGGCTCTTCCGAAGAAATCGACGGGAGCCCTTCCGTTGACTACGAGTCTGAGATCCTCGACCATCTGTCCCATGTTCATTTCAACTGCCAGATAGTGCTTGATCTGTCCTGCAGATGCCTCTATGAACTTCTTGGGATACGGCCAGAGAGTGATACATCTTATAAGACCGACTTTGATGCCCTCGTCTCTTGCCTTGTCGACCGCACTCATGGCGATTCTGGCGCTTGCACCGTAGCTGACTACTGCATATTCTGCGTCATCCATTTTGTATAATTCTGCACGCTGCTCGTTTTCCTCGATCTTTGCATATCGTTCATATCTTTCAATGAGGATCCTTTCGAGCTCAGGAGGATCAATGTACAGGGAGTTGATCACATTGTGAGGTCTCTGCATCTTTGTGCCTGTGAGAGCCCATGGCTTCTCGACCTCTTTGGGTTCTCCTTCCTTGAGTTCGATCGGTTCCATCATTTGTCCGAGCATACCGTCGGCAAGAAGCATTGACGGCATACGGTATTCTTCGGCTTTTTCAAAACAGGTCTCAACAAAGTCTGCCATTTCCTGAATCGAAGAAGGGGCCATTACGAAAATATGAGAATCTCCGTGTCCGGGAGCCTTGGTGGCCTGGAAATAATCACCCTGGGAAGGCTGGATACCGCCGAGACCGGGTGCGGCACGCTGTACATTTACAATCAGACAGGGAAGATCTGAACCTACAAGGTAGGAGATGCCCTCCTGTTTGAGGGAAATACCGGGTGATGATGATGAAGTCATGGCACGTTTTCCGGCACTTGCAGCTCCGTAAACCATGTTTATGGCACTGATTTCACTTTCTGCCTGCAGATAAGTTCCGCCGACCTTAGGCATCTGTTTTGCCATATATGCCGCAACTTCAGTCTGCGGGGTAATGGGATAACCGAAGAAATGTCTGCATCCTGCTCGGATCGCGGCTTCAGCCAGGGCTTCGTTGCCCTTCATTAATACTTTCATTTATTTGTCCTCCCTTTCAACCTTGATGACGATGTCAGGGCACATCGTTGCACATGCAGCGCAGCCGATACACTGTGAGGGATCAGTGATCATCACTGAATGATAACCTTTGGCATTCAGTGAAGGGGACAGTTTAAGAAGATGCAAAGGACATGCATTAACACAAAGTTCACAGCCTTTGCATCTTGATTCGTCAATAGTGAGTTTGCCTTGTTTTGCCATTGAATTCCTCCCTATACGATTTCCCAAGGGGTCAATACATAACTGTTTATCTTATACAGATTTGAAAACACGTTTTTTATTATATACTCTTTTTCTTCGCTGTATACGCTGAAAAGAAGGGGAAGTCCGGTTTTTTCCGACAGATCCTCTGACAGCTTCAGTCCCTTCCTGAAAACATCCTCATCAGTGTCATGTTTAAGATTGGTGTTGTTGATGATATGCGTTATCTTAAGATGCGATGCAGCTTCGATCTCTCTCATTATCTCTTCGGCATCTTCAATGTTGAGAGTTTGCGGACGCATGAAATTGACGACATAGAACATGTTGTAGCCACGACTGATGATGTCTTTGCTGACAGTTCCTACGGCAGTCGATCCCTGGTCATCTCCTCCGGCATCGATAAGTACCTTTTTATCAAATATGACGGATGTCCTGACATCACTGGGGATGAAAGGCACATCAAGATTCGTATTGGCAAAGTAAGGGGATATCACCTTTATTCCGTTCTTGGTGAGCATGTTTATGTAGTCGGATGAACGGAAGAACGGATTGACCACATCGAGATCGATTATGGTCTCGAAATGCTCCTGAATGGCAAAGTTCAGCGACAGGCTTGTTTTGCCGCATCCGTAATGCCCGGTTACAATCGTGATTGGCTTTGCATCAAATACGTTCATAATGTCTTGAATTATATTTCTGAAAGATAGATAATTCTAGCATATCGAATATATGGAGATGTGAAATGAAAGGTTTCTTCAAAGAATTTCGTGATTTTATCCAGCGTGGAAACGTCATCGATATGGCAGTCGGTATCATCATCGGTGCGGCTTTCAAGGACATCGTCGATTCCCTGGTAGACAATATTCTTTCTCCTATCCTCGGTCTCTTCCTCCGGGACGATTTCAATGCACTTGCCTTTGAAATCTTCGACGTGAAGATCGGCTACGGCGCATTCATTATGGCCATTATCAACTTCCTGATCATGGCATTCATCCTCTTCCTTATCGTTAAAGCTTTCAATAAAGTAGCAAGCCTCGCAAAGAAAGACGAGGAAAAACCGGTTCCCACCACACGAAAGTGCCCTTACTGCTTAAGCGATGTTCCCATTGCAGCTACAAAATGCTGCCACTGCACATCTGAACTTCCTGCTTATGTAGCAGAACCGGAAGAAGCAAAAGCCGAATAATTTTTATCTTGGGCGCAAAAATGATGCCTAGCTCATGCCTGAAAAGCGTGTTGCTAGGCATATTTATATAATGCTATAATCTCTCCTGTATTTTTTAAAGAATAAAAATTATAGGAGAAAAAAATGTTAGATCCACAGAAAAAAGCGGAAATCATTGAGAAATACAGAGTCAATGATAAAGACACCGGTTCCGCAGAAGTTCAGATTGCTGTTTTGACCGAACGAATCAAGCAGCTTACCCGACACATGACCGACAATGGTCACGATTACCATTCAAAGCGTTCACTTCTTAAACTTGTAGGCCAGAGACGACATCTTCTTGCTTATCTTGAGAAGACTGATGTTAATCGTTACAAGGCATTGATTGCTAAATTAGGTCTCAGAAAATAATTAGCAAGACTACAAGGAGATAGATTTTTATTATGGTACCTCATTACTATGAGACGACCGTAGCAGGCCGTAAGCTCTGTGTTGAGAGCGGAAAACTGGCTGAACAGGCCCAAGCTGCTGTAACTGTGCGTTACGGTGATACTATGGTCCTCGTTACATGCTGTGTAGCTCCTGAACCCAAGGAAGGCGTTGATTTCCTTCCTCTTACAATCGAGTATCAGGAAAGACTTTATGCCGCAGGAAAGATCCCCGGCGGTTTTATAAGAAGAGAAGGCCGACCCAGTGAAGATGCTATTCTTACTTCACGAGTCACTGACCGACCTTTGAGACCTCTTTTGCCCAAAACATGGCGAAGAGATATTCAGGTCGTCGTTACAGTTCTTTCAACTGACCGCGACAATGATCCCGATCTTCTTTCCATTTTCGGTTCATCACTTACTTTGGGTATGAGCTGTGTTCCTTTCGCAGGACCTGTCGGTGCCTGCCGAATCGGCTATATCAACGGTGAATTCATTATCAATCCTACTCTTTCAGAAATGCCCAACAGTGAAATGGATCTTGTTGTTGCTTCAACATCTCAGGATGTCTGTATGATCGAAGCAGGTATGAAGGAAGTTCCTGAAAATATCGTTCTTGAAGCTATAAGACGGGCTCATGAAGCCAACCAGGAGATTATCAGATTCCAGGAGATGATCATCAAAGAGATCGGTCTTCCCAAGGAAGAAGCTCCGGTAATCGAACATGATCCTGAACTGGTCAATGAAGTAATCCGAATCTGCGGTGATGATTTACGAATCGCAATGTCCAATCTTACCAAGGCCACACGTGCTCCCGGATGCGATGCGATCAAAAAGAAACTTATCGAAGAACTCGGTGAAAAATGGGATCCTTCTGAGATACTTGATGTTTTTGATAAGCGTATCAAGTTTGAAATCAGAAATTGCATTCTTACCAACCATGTCCGATTATCAGGCCGAAAACTCAATCAGGTCAGACCTATTACCACTGAAGTCGATCTGATCCCCAGAGTACATGGTTCATCCCTGTTCACCCGAGGAGAAACACAGGTCCTCAACATTGCAACTCTCGGATCACTCCGGGATAACCAGAAACTTGACGGACTTGGCATCGAAGAATCAAAACGATACATCCATCACTACAACATGCCTCCTTATGCCAATGGTGAAGCCAAGAAGTTCGGTGTCCCCGGACGACGAGAAATCGGTCACGGTGCATTGGCAGAAAGAGCACTCCTTCCTGTTATCCCCAGTGAAGAAGAATTTCCTTATACTATCCGACTTGTTTCTGAAGTTCTTTCATCTTCAGGTTCAACATCAATGGCCAGCACCTGTGCATCAACCATGTCTTTAATGGCTGCAGGTGTTCCCATCAAGCGAATGGTCGGCGGCATATCAATGGGTCTTATCACCGGAGACAATGGTGAATTTGAAATTCTCACCGATATCGAAGGTATGGAAGATAACTATGGTGATATGGACTTTAAAGTCGCAGGCACCATGGAAGGTATTACCGCTCTTCAGCTCGATATCAAGATCCATGGTATCACCATGCCTATGATCGAAAAGACCATCTGGCAGGGCAGAGAAGCCCGAGAACACATTCTCGGCAAGATGAGAGAAGCTATCTCTGAACCCCGAGCTGAGCTTTCTCCTTATGCTCCCAGAATGTATAAGACAACTGTCGATCCTGATAAGATCGGAGCTATCATTGGTCCCGGAGGCAAGACCATCCGTGCGATTACCGATGAAACCAAGACTACCATTGATATTTCAAATGATGGTACAGTCGTGATCGGTGCAACTGATGCTGCCATGGCTGACAAAGCCCTTAAGATGATCCAGGAACTTGGCAGAGAAGTTAAGATCGGAGAGATCTTTACCGGTAGAGTTAACAGAATCGAGCCTTTCGGTGCATTCGTTGAACTCGTTCCCGGCAAAGACGGCTTGTGCCACATCAGCGAACTTGATATTCACAGAGTCGGCAAAGTTGAAGATATCGTCAAACTCGGTGAGGATCTGACCGTTAAAGTAATCAGGATCGATGCCCAGGGCAAGATCAGTGTTTCACGAAAAGCTCTTCTTGATCCCGATTATGAAGCAGAAGACCGACCCCGAAAACAGTATGGCCGACCTGCACATGACACTTTCAGATTCGATAAAAACGATTAGTTTATAAAGAATTGTTTAAAAAGGACCTTTAGAGCAGTCTGAAGGTCCTTTTTTTTCTTGATATCAAAATGCCTTTTGAAGCATAATAACTTCCATAAATTCAAGGAGTAACAATATGAGCGGATATCGAGTAGCAATAGTTGGTGCAACAGGTCGTGTGGGACAGGAATTTCTTAAGATTCTTGAAGAAAGAATTTTTCCTATCTCTTCATTGTCTCTGTTTGCCTCAGATAAATCAGCAGGAAAAAAGGTCAAATACTGCGGCAATGAATATACTGTTCAGGAGACCACTGACGATTCATTCAAAGATATAGACATTGCTTTTTTCTCTGCAGGTACCGATATTTCCAAGCATTTTGCTCCTATAGCAGCCAGGAGCGGAGCTGTGGTTATCGATAATTCCGCAGCATGGCGTCAGGATCCCGAGGTTCCTCTGGTCGTACCTGAAATCAATCCTGAGGATATAAGTCTTCATAAGGGGATTATTGCCAACCCCAACTGCTCAACTATCCAGATGGTCGTAGCACTCTATCCTCTGCACAAGGTCAACCCCATAAAAAGACTGGTCATTACAACTCTTCAGGCTGTTTCAGGAACCGGTCTTCCTGCTATCAATGAGCTGAATAATCAGGTCAAACAGTATGTTGCGGGCGATACCATCACAAGTGCTGTTTATCCTCATCAGATTGCTTTCAATCCTATTCCTGAAATCGATGTCTTCCTTGATAGCGGTTATACCAAGGAAGAACAGAAAATGGTTGATGAGACCCATAAGATCATGCATGCATATGATATTAAGGTTTCTGCAACCTGTGTCAGAGTTCCTGTCTTTGCCTGTCACAGCGAAGCTGTTTCAGTTGAATTCACCAATCCGATCGAACCTGCCCGGGTTCGGGAGATTCTGGAAACTGCTCCCGGAGTCATAGTTCAGGATGATGTAAGCACACATACTTATCCTCTGGCTATTGATTGTGCCGGTAAGGATGCATCATATGTCGGAAGGATCCGAAAGGATATCTCCTGCGATAACGGTATCGTCATGTGGATCGTTTCAGATAATATCCGAAAGGGTGCAGCACTAAATGCCGTCCAGATCGGTGAATACATGATCCATAACGGCATGATCTAGAAGCAGTTTCAGGAAGATCTACAATAGATACACAAAGTGCCTTGCTCTGCCTTAGAGTAAGGCACTTCTCTTTTATATTATTTCTTTAAAAAATGTAATTCCTGCGGAAGAATCACAGTAGAGAATGAAGTTCCCTTTGGTGCTACAATTCAATCATAAACTTTCAGTATATGGAGAGTTAACCGGTGAAAGATGATAGTGCATTAATTGAACAAAGACTTCAGAATCTCAAGAATTTTTATCTGAAGCTCGGAACTTTCATCGATTCTCTGCCGCCTTTTATTCCAGGAAAAGCCAAAAACGTCATTAAGACTACTATCTTCAACGATAAGGATCTCAAAAACCTCATTGAAGGAATCGATTCACATCGTCCTCCCCGTGTTTTTCTGATTGGCAGGACCGGAGTCGGCAAAAGCAGCCTTATCAATGCTCTGTTCGGGAATTACGTTGCAGAAGTCAGTGATGTCAGATCATGTACACCTGAAGCAATCAGATATGAATGCAAGGATAAAGACAGAGTACTCATGGAGATACTGGACACACGGGGGATCAACGAGTCCGAAAGGGTTATAGATAGTGTATCAGCCGAGGAACAGCTCGTACGTCAGATCAGTGAATTCTCTCCCGATGTGGCAATTCTTATGCTGAGCTGCACTCATCGCGATGATGTTGATGATGACATCGATTTTCTTATTAAGATTGCAGAAGAATACAGCAGGATCAACAAGGTCAGACTTCCTCTTGTCGTGGTTATCAACAAATGCGATGAGATGGCTCCTGCCAGATTCAAAAAGGCTGAAGAATATCCTGAAAATAAGATCAGAAAGATCAATGAAGTCGTACTGTATTACAAGAGCATAATTCTTAATAAAGGGCTTAAAATCGATAACATCATTCCTGTTTCATCACTGATAGACTGGAAGACAGCGGACGGTCTCGACGTTGATGTCGATCAGATCAAAAACCTTCCTCCGAAGGATATCGATAACATCGAGATAGGCTTTGATGGTAGATATAACATCCAGCAACTGTTTGATGTCCTCGAGAATTCAATCACGGATGTTGACGCACAGATGGGACTCAGAATGGCTTTCCGTCTGGAAGAGATAGTAAAAAGAATGGCGAATCAACTCACTAAGATTTTTGCGGGTCTGTCTGCTACGGTTGCGCTTACTCCGATTCCTGTAGCTGATATCTACGTCCTTATTATTCTTCAGGCTGCCCTTGTATCACTGATCGCATCACTGAGCGGAAGGGAAGTGTCACTTGATTCTGCAAAAGAATTCATATTCAGTATGGGCGGTGTTATCGGAGCCGGTTTTATATTCAGACTTACTGCCCAGCAACTTTCCAAGCTTATCAATGTTATTTTCCCGGCAGCGGGTTCTGCAGTCAGTGCAGGTGTTGCAAGTGCAGGAACGATGTCTGTCGGAAGGGCTGCGACATCATATTACATTGAAGGAAATGATATAAAGGAAGTCCGCAAAAAGTTCAAAGAATTGCAGCAGAGTCAGAAAAACAAAAAGAAATAACATATCCTTTTTGTTTTATAAAAGTGCTGCTTTATCGTGTACAATTATTCTATGTCTCGAAAAGTTGTTGTTACAGGAATAGGATGCATCACTCCGGTCGGAAATGATGCTGATACCACATTTACATCTTTAGTGGCAGGACAAAGCGGTATCAGTCCTATTACTCTGTTCGATACTTCGGATATCAATGTCAAAGTGGCAGGAGAAGTGAAAGACTTCAGCCCGGAAGATATTCTTGATTCCAAAACAGCATTGCATACCGACAGGTTTGCTGCATTTGCGATCAAGGCATCAGATGAGGCAATCAATGATTCGGAGCTTACTTCAGATGATCTCGAAAATGCAGGGATTATTTTCGGATGTGGAATGGGCGGAATCGATACTGCTTTCAATGAAACGATGAATCTTCTGGATAACAATGTTATGTCTGCGTTTTCAGTTCCGATGATGATAAGTGATGCAGCATCTTCCGCGATTTCTATCCGTAATGGAATAAAAGGTACCAACATAAATGTATCTTCTGCATGTTCTTCCAGTGCAGATGCCATAGGTCTGGCTGCAACAATCATAAAATCAGGGGATAGGGACGTAATGATCGCAGGCGGGGCTGAAGCAATAATCAATCCGCTCGGAATCGTTGCATTTGATTCATGCAAGGCTTTATCCAGAAAGAAGGATCAGACAGCATCAAGCCCGTTCAGTCTTAATCGTGACGGTTTTGTGGTCGGTGAGGGCGCGGCCTGTCTTATCCTTGAAGAAGAACAGCATGCTGTAAACAGAGGAGCAAAAATATATGGAAGGATCCTTTCATACGCTTCGACTTCTGATGCTTATCATGTTACTAAACCTCTTCGTGATTCTGAAGGCCTTCAGCGCGCTTTGAAAGCTGCTCTCGAAAAAGCCGGTATTGATACCGTTGATTACATCAATGCACACGGCACTTCAACAAAACTAAATGATGTTAATGAAACAAACTGTTATAAAAATGTATTTGGAAATAAAGCATATGACATTCCCGTTTCGTCCACCAAGTCCATGACAGGTCATCTTATCGGTGCTGCGGGTGCTTTGGAAATCATGATATGTCTCTGTGTTATTAATTCCGGAATAATTCCACCGACCATTAACCTGAATGATCCTGATCCTGAATGTGATCTTGATTATGTGCCTAACGTAGCCGTAAAAAAGAATGTCAGGACTGCTCTTTCATCTTCAATGGGATTCGGAGGGCATAACAGTGTGATAATAGTAGGCGGTTACGATGGAGAATAGTTTCCGCTGGACTGTTTGCGAAGTCGTAGATGACGGCTGTGAACTTAGGAATAAATATCCGTCTGTAGTCTGTCAGCTGCTTTATAACCGCGGTATAAGGACTCTCAATGAAGCTGAAGTATTTCTCTCTCCCGAAAAGGGAATAATATATGATGCTTTGCTTTTGCCTGATATAGCAAAGGGTGCAATGCGAATATACAATTCGCTGTTATCCGGAGACAAGATAGCAATATACGGAGACTTTGATGTTGATGGCATCACAAGCACCTCCATCATGTACAAAGGTTTGAAGAAAATCGGTGCCGATGTCATAACTCACATTCCTCATCGTTCCCAGGAAGGACATGGACTGCATATCCCGTTTCTTGAGGATCTTTATAAGCAGGGAGTTAAACTTGTTGTTACAGTAGACTGCGGTGTTACGTGTGTGGAGGAGATAGCCGCTTTCAAACGAAAAATGGATTTTGTGATTACTGATCATCATCTTCCGACCGGACCTGTTCCTGATGCTGTCGCTGTGATCGATCCGTACCTTGAAGGATCTCAGTATCCGTATAAGGAAATTGCAGGATGCGCTGTGGCATTCAAACTGCTCACGGTTTTGTACTCAATGCTTGGAAGACAGGATGAAGTATGGGAATTCATTGATCTAGTGGCATTGGGAACTGTATCCGATGTCATGCCTCTTCTTGATGAAAACAGAACCCTTGTCCAGAGAGGGCTGGAAGTTCTCAAGAATTGTAAACGTCCCGGAATTAACGAGATAATGCGTTTGTCAAAGACAGAAAAAAGCTCTGTCGATGTTGAAGATATTTCTTTCTATATTGCTCCAAGACTCAATGCGGCAGGCAGACTGGACAGCGCAGAAAAGGCATACAGACTTCTTATTACGGATGATGAGGTAGAAGCAGCAGAACTGGCAGAAGAACTGGAAGCACTCAACAAGGAAAGGCAGAGAGAAACTGCCGCTTCCTGTACTCTTGTTGCTGATAAGATAAAAGGACATGAAAAAGAAAACTATGTAATAATTACCGGTTCTGAAGAGATTCCTGTCGGTATAGCAGGGCTGGTTGCCGGTAAGCTCTCTGAAAAGTTTCATCTTCCGGCTCTTGTGATGCATTTTGACGGAGAAAATGCACATGGTAGCTGCAGGAGTATTCCTGAATTTGATATTACAGAAGCTCTTGGTCAGTGTTCGGAATATCTGATCCATTTCGGAGGACATTCCCAGGCAGCAGGGTTCTCAATCGAACAGAAAAATATTCCTGCATTCACTGAGGCAATGAATAAAATTGCAAAAGAAAAACTGGAGAACCAGGATCTGAGACCAACTCTGCTTATTGATGCCGTTGCTGATCTTAAAGATATCAATATCGATCTTTTTGAAACTGTTTCGGCGCTTGCTCCATTCGGAAACAGTAATCAGACACCGTTATTTCTGACCACAAATGTAAGACCGCAGGAAGTCAGAACAATGGGCGTCGGGGATAAACACCTTAAATTCAAGGGAATTCAGGGAAATACTTCAAAGGAAGTTATAGGCTGGGGATATGGTAATATCTCTGAAGATCTCGAAAGACCTGTGGATATAGTTTACACAATGAAGATAAACGAATGGCGCGGCAACCGTACTATCAATCTTCTGATCAAAGACATCGCCTATCATCAATCTCTTTAAAAAACTGTTTTCTAACTCAGTAACCTAAACTATCATTGTGTTAACAGCTATAAAGATTGCGCTTTTGCGGAAAGAGGTTGAACAAATGAGCGGAAAACTGGGTTTTGGTCTGATGCGACTTCCAAAAAGAGGAATTGGAATCGATATAAAACAGGTCAGTGAAATGGTCGACATCTTTCTCGATGTCGGATTTACGTATTTTGATACTGCTTTTATTTATCCCGGGTCTGAATCTGCT